>JALZHT010000690.1 GCA_030860645.1 Acidobacteriota bacterium | reverse complement strand
CCCACGGGGGGAGGCGGCCGCCCGCCGCGCGCACGGAGGAAGAGTTCTTATGAGTTTGAGTTCAAGCGGCGGGGGCGCCCAGCCGGACATCAACGTCACGCCGCTCATCGACATCCTGCTCGTCCTGCTCATCATCTTCATGGTCATCACGCCGCTCAAGCCGACGCGCTTCAAGACGCTCGTGCCCGAGCGCAGCGAGGAGATGAGCCAGCAGGCCAAGCAAAGCCCGCGCACGCTCATCGTCACGGTGACTAAAGACCAGAAGGTCGAGCTGGTGCGCGGCGGCAACAAGATCGGCGAGGCCGTCGTCGCCGACCCCGGCCCCGTCGCCGCGCGCCTCGCCGCCGAGTTCAAGGAGCGCCGCGAGCAGCAGATCTGGAAGGAGGGCTTCGAGGGCCGCGCCGACCTCACCCCCGACCAGCGCATCGAGCGCACCGTCTTCGTCAAGGCCCCGCAGACCTTCAAGTACGGCGACGTGGTGAAGGTCATAGACGCCATCAAGGGCGCCGGCGCGAGCCCCGTCGGCTTGCAGACCGAGGCGCTGGAGCCTTGAGACCTGAGCCGGCTCGCACCCGCGGCCACCGCCTGGCTCTCGGGCCGGTGGCCGCGACGTTCCGGGCACCCGAGAATTCTTCGCCCCAGTCTTCTGACTTTCATCCGGGAGCCGTTACTTCCATGAAACTCTCTCGACTCAGCATCGTCACGCTGCTCGTCGCGCTCGCCGCCGGGACGGCCGGCTGCACCCTCGTCAACCGCGTCCGGGCCAAGAACGCGCTCAACGAGGGGGCGAGCGCCTACCGCCAGGGCAACTTCGCCGAGGCGGAGCAGAAGTTCCGCTACGCCTACGAGCTCGACCCGTCGCAGCGCAACGCCCCGCTCTTCATCGCGCGGGCCGTCCAGCAGCAGTACAAGCCGGGCGTCCAGACCCCCGAGAACGTGCAGAAGGGGCAGGACGCCATCGCCGCCTACCAGTCGATCCTCGACAAAGACCCGACCAACGAGGACGCCTACAAGGCCATCGTCTTCCTCTACGGGCAGATGCGCAACGAGGACAAGGTGCGCGAGATGCTGACGCAGCGCGCGAGCCTCGGGTCGATCCCGCCCGAGAAGCGCGCCGAGGCCCTGACGATCCTCGCCAGCAAGCAGTGGCAGTGCTCCTACGACATCACGGAGTTGAAGGAGAACAAGGAGACGCAGACGCAGACCGAGCAGGACAAGGTCAAGGTCGCCGTCAAGTACAAGAAGCCGGCCAACCAGGCCGACTTCGACAAGGCGCGGCAGTGCGTCACCGAGGGGCTGAAGCTGGCCGAGCAGGCCGTCGCCCTCGACCGCGAGAACCCCAACTCCTGGTCTTACCGCGCCAACCTCCTGCGCGAGGCCGCCAAGCTGGCCGAGATGGAGGGCAACGCCCAGGCCAGGGCCGACTACGACCGCCAGTACGAGGAGGCTTTGGAGACGCACCGCCGCCTGAGCGAGGAGGCGGCGAAGAAGAAGGAGGCCGAGGAGGCCGCGAAGGGCGAGAAGAAGCCGCCGGCCAGCTGAGTCCGAACGACAGTCCGGCGCGGGGCCGTCCGCGCCCGCCGCGCACCCCCCGGGTGATGCCCGACTTCCCGTCGGGCATCACCCAAATTTTTGATTTGGGATTTTTGATTTTCAATTTAAAGAGGCGCGTCACCTGCCGGGACTGGCAAATCGGAAATCAAAAATCTAAAATCTAAAATTGCCATGATTCGCATCGAGGAGATCGTCGAGAAGGTGGGGCGCAACCACCCGCAGGCCGACCTGGACGTGCTGCGGCGGGCCTACTTCTTCTCCGCCCTCCACCACAAGGGGCAGACGCGCGCCTCGGGCGAGCCGTACCTCGTGCACCCGCTGGAGGTCGCCAACATCCTCGCCGACATGCGCCTCGACGAGGTCTCGGTGGCGACGGGGCTGCTGCACGACGTGGTCGAGGACACGCTCGTCGAGCCGGACGTGATCCGCGACGCCTTCGGCGAGGAGATCGCGCACCTCGTCGACGGGCTGACGAAGATCGCGCAGATCAGCGACAAGTCGAAGGAGGAGCAGCAGGCCGAGAACGCCCGCAAGATGCTCCTGGCGATGGTCGACGACGTGCGCGTCGTCCTCGTCAAGCTCGCCGACCGCCTCCACAACATGCGCACGCTCCACCACCTCAAGCCGGAGAAGCGCCGCCGCATCGCGCAGGAGACTTTAGACATCTTCGCCCCCATCGCCCACCGCCTCGGCATGGGCCGCCTGCGCGGCGAGCTGGAAGACCTCGCCTTCAAGCACCTGCACCCGGAGGAGTACAACGAACTGGCCGCGCAGTTGGAGAGGCGGCGCGCCGAGCACAAGGCCTTCCTCAAGGAGGTGACGGCCCGCATCGAGGAGAAGATGCGCGAGGCCGAGGTGCCCTTCATCCGCGTCGAGGGGCGCGTCAAAAGGCTCTACTCGATCTTCAAGAAGCTGCGGCGGCAGAAGATCGCGCTCGACCAGGTCTACGACCTCATCGCCGCCCGGGTGGTGACGCCCGACGAGGTGCGCTTCTGCTACGCCGCGCTCGGCGTCGTCCACAACCTCTGGCAGCCCATCCCCGGCCGCTTCAAGGACTGGATCGCCACGCCGCGCGACAACCTCTACCAGTCGCTCCACACCTCGGTCTTCGGCACGAAGGGGCAGCCCTTCGAGGTGCAGATCCGCACCGAGGAGATGCACCGCATCGCCGAGGAGGGCGTCGCCGCCCACTGGAAGTACAAGGAGGGGCGGCGCGGCGCGCACGACGACGACGAGGCGTTCCAGTGGCTCCGCTCCCTCGTCGAGTGGTCGCGCGAGGTGAAGG
>JALZHT010000689.1 GCA_030860645.1 Acidobacteriota bacterium | reverse complement strand
CCCACGTCTTCGAGGCCGCGGCCAAAGGCGAGCACGAGCACGCGGACGCGCACGGCCACGACGTGCACGACGTGCACGACGCGCACCACAAAGGCGCGCACGGCCACGCGCACGGCTCGGTCATCCCGCACGAGTCGCCCGCCTCGATGTGGGTGCCGCTGGCGGTGCTCGCGGTGCTGGCGACCGTCGGCGGCTTCGTCGGCATCAGCCCGGCCTTCACGGGCGGCGCGCACGTCGGGGGCAAACTCAACATCGTCAACTGGCTCGACCCCGTCATCTGGAACCCCGCGACGGGAGGCTGGGGCAAGGGGCACGCCGAGGAGGAGCACGCGGAAGGCGGAAGGCCGAAGGCGGAAGGCAGTCAGTTGCTCGCCTCGGCCTCGCACGGCCTGTCAGGTGAGGCGGCGCAGGGGGAAGGCGGGCACGGCGCGCCGCTCCCGACGCGGAGCGAGGCGGGGCAGGGCGAGAACGCCTCGCCGTACGGCGACACCGGCTTCAACCTCGCGCACGCCGTCGAGCACGCGCTGGGCGATAGCCACGCGGCGGCCGAGTGGTTCTTCATCGTCGTCTCGCTCGTCGTCGCGGGCCTCGGCATCCTGCTCGGCATGCTCTTCTACGTCTGGAGGCCGCACCTGCCCGGCGTGTGGGCCGCGCGCCTGCGGCCGCTCTACCGCGCCAGCTTCAACAAGTACTGGGTGGACGAACTCTACGGCGCGCTCTTCACGCGCCGCACGATGGACGCGGCCCGCGGCGCGTACCAGATCGACTCGCGCGGGATAGACGGCGCGGTCAACGGCGCGGCCGGGCTGACCAAACGGCTGAGCCGCCTGACGGGCGCGACCGACCGCCTCGTCGTAGACGGCGCGGTCAACGGCGTCGCCGGCTTCGTCAAGCTCCTGATGTCGCCGCTCCTGCGCGCCGCGCAGACGGGGCTGACGGCCAACTACGCCCTCGTCATGGTGCTCGGCCTCGTCGTCGCCGTCGTCTTCTTCTTCGGCGCGGACATCCTCTCGGCCTTCGCGGGCGGGCGGTAAAAAGAGGGTGCCGGGTGTTAGGTGCTGGGTGCTGGGATAAAGAAAACTTGCTTTTCCCAGCACCTAACGCCCAAACCCTTTCTTCGGAGGGACTGTGAACATCCCCTACATACTCTCGATCATCACGTGGCTGCCGGCGCTCGGCGCGCTCGTCATCCTGTTCCTCTTCAGGAAGGGGCGGAGCGGGGCGATTAAAAAATTTGCGACGGCGTGGCTCGGGCTGGACTTCCTCGTCTCGCTCCTGCTCGTCGGCTACGACCGGGGCCTGGGCGGGATGCAGTTCCTCGAAGACTGCCAGTGGATCCCGGTCATCGGCGCGCGCTACCAGATGGGCGTCGACGGCGTGGCCGTGCTGCTCATCCTTTTGACGACGCTCTTGGGCTGGATCGCGGCGCTCTCTTCGTGGGAGTACATCGAGAAGCGGGAGAAGGAGTATTACGTCCTCCTCCTGCTGTTGCAGACCTCGGTGCTCGGCGTCTTCGCGGCGATGGATCTGTTCCTCTTCTTCCTCTTCTTCGAGGTCTCGCTCGTGCCGATGTACTTCCTCATCGGCATCTGGGGCGGCGAGCGGCGGCTCTACGCGGCCATCAAATTCTTCCTCTACACGCTGGCCGGCTCGGTGGCGCTCCTCCTCGGCCTCATCAAGATGTACTTCCTGACGCAGGACGCGGCGCTCGTCGGCGCGATCACCGAGGCGGCGAAGGCGACCGTCGCGGGCGTCGGCAACGAGGCGGCCCTCGCGATGCTCAACAATTCCTACGCGCTCGCGCAGGCCAACGGCACCGGCACCTTCAACATCATGTTCATGCAGGCGATGGGGTCGGTGCTGCCGATGGGCACGATGCAGGTGCTCCTGTTCTTCGCCTTCTTCCTCGGCTTCGCCATCAAGGTGCCGATGTGGCCGTTCCACACGTGGCTGCCGGACGCGCACGTCGAGGCCCCGACGGCCGGCTCCGTCATCCTCGCCGGCATCCTGCTGAAGCTCGGCACCTACGGCTTCTTCCGCTTCAACCTCCCGTTCTTCCCGGCGGCCTCGGCCGACCAGGGCTACTGGGGGAGTTTCGGCGTGCGCAACGTGATGGTCGTGCTCGCCATCATCGGCGTCATCTACGGCGCGCTGGCGGCGATGTACTTCGTCGTCAAGCCGGACGGCGACGTGAAGAAGCTCGTGGCCTACTCGTCCGTCTCCTCGATGGGCATCGTCATGCTGGGGCTGTTCGCCCTGAACCCGAACGGGCTGAACGGCGCGGTGCTCCACATGGTCAACCACGGCATCTATTCGGGCGCGCTCTTCCTCCTCGTCGGCATCATCTACGAGCGCCGCCACACGCGGCTCGTCAGCGAGTTCGGCGGCCTCTCGCACGTCATGCCGGGCTACGCCGCCGTCTTCCTCTCGATGGCGATGACGGCCATCGGCCTGCCGCTTTTGTGCGTCTTCATCTCGGAGTTCCTCGCCCTGCGCGGCGCGTTCGAGGCGAACCCGTGGTGGTCGGGCTGGGCCGCGCTCGGCATCATCCTCAACGCCGGCTACATGCTCTGGCTCTACCAAAGAATGTTCTTCGGCAACATCGAGAACCCGAAGAACCAATCCTTGCGAGACATGAAGGGGCGCGAGTGGGCCTACATGCTGCCGCTCGTCCTCCTCTCGCTCTGGATCGGCGTCTACCCGAAGCCGTTCCTCGAATACATCGTCAAGCCGGTCAACGCCGTCGTCCGCCACGTGCGGCCCAACTACCCGTTCCCGGCGACCGCGCCGCGCACGCCCGAGACGGCGCGGTCTAACAAGACCTCCGACTAAGCCTGGAGGGG
>JALZHT010000083.1 GCA_030860645.1 Acidobacteriota bacterium | reverse complement strand
CGGCGGCGGCGACCGCGAGCGCGGCTCCTCGCCCGACCGCTACCGCATCGGGGTGCTCGTCGGCCTCGCCTCGATCCTGATGATGTTCACGGCGCTCGCCAGCGCCTACGTCGTGAGGTCGGGGCTGCCGACCTCGTTCGACTGGCGGCCGATGGACGTGCCGGGCTTCGTCTGGTTGAGCACGGCCCTCATCCTCGCGAGCAGCCTGACGTACGGCCTGGCGAAGCGCGCGCTCGGCCGCGGCGAAGAGGCCGGCTACCGGCGCTGGCTCTCCGTGACGCTGCTGCTCGGCGTCGGCTTCCTCGCCTCGCAGCTCATGGCGTGGCGGCAGTTGGTGGCGCGCGGCGTCTACCTCGCGTCGAACCCGCACAGCTCTTTCTTCTACGTGCTGACGGGGCTGCACGCGATCCACCTGCTGGGCGGGATTCTCGCGCTGGTCTTCCTGATCGCGTACGCGCGCCGGGCCGCGGCGGCGGCGGGCGGCGGCCCGGCCAAGCGGCGCACCCTGACGGACGCCGTCGGGCTGTACTGGCACTTCATGGACGGCCTGTGGGTCTTCCTCTTCCTGCTCCTTTTCTTCTGGAGGTGACACACTCTTGAGCACCGAAGCGCACGTCGAACGGCTGGGCGTCGCCAACGAGTGGGACGGCGGGGCGCTGCCCTACCGCGTCGGCCACCGCAAGCTCGGCATGTGGCTCTTCATCGTCTCGGACGCCATGACCTTCTCGGCCCTGCTCGTCGGCTACTCCTACGTCCGGGCCGCGAGCGTGCAGTGGCCGACGCCCTACCACTTCTACCCGAGCATCGTCTTCTCGACCGTGATGACGCTCTTCCTGCTGGCGTCGAGCTTCACGATGGTGATGGCCGTGCGGGCCTCGGCGCACAACCGCCTGAAGGCGGCGCGGCGGTGGATCGGGGCGACGATGCTGGGCGGCCTCGCCTTCCTCATCCTGCACTTGATCGAGTGGGGCAACCTCATCGGCGAGGGCCTGCGCCCGTTCGGCGTGCGGGAGGGGAGCGAGTTCGGCGAGATGTGGGCGGCGCGCTGGCCGCAGGCCCCGCCGCTCTTCGGCGCGAGCTTCTTCTCGATCACGGGGCTGCACATGTTCCACGTCTTCACGGGCGTCATCTACCTCGGCGTCATCGCCCTGCGCATCTCGAAGACGCGCCACGAGGACGTGGAGATCAGCGGCCTCTACTGGCACTTCGTTGACCTCGTCTGGATGTTCGTCTTCCCGCTCATCTACCTGATGTCGGTGGACATGGGACACTAAAAACGGGTGCCGGGCGCCGGGGGAAAGGCGAATTGCTTATCCCCGGCACCCGGCACCCCTTGCCGGAGGCAAAGCCTATGGCTCTCGCATCGTTCCGCGAACTGTTCAGGAAGTCGGACGCGATCCTGATGGGCGTCTGCGTGCTGCTGGCCGCGGGGTTCCTGGTGCTGGCGGCGACGAGCGCGGCCAACTCGGGCAGCCTCCTCACCATTGACAACATTTTCTTCACGGGGGCGTGCCTGCTGCTCGCGCTGACCTTCATCGCCGTGCCCGCGATGACGCTGCGCGAGCGCGGGATGCTCAAGAACCCGTTCGTCATCGGCGAGGGCGTGCCGCCGGCGCGCGCCGCCGAGGAGGTGCACTTCGAGGGGAGCACGTGGCTCTTCATGAAGGTCTTGCTGGCACTGCTCGTCCTGACCCTCGTCGAGGTCTTGCTGGCCTACTACCAGATTAACGACCTGCGCATCATGCTGACCATCCTGATGGGGCTGTCCATCATCAAGGCGGCGGCCATCATGGCTTGGTTCATGCACCTGAAGTTCGAGCGCATGAGCCTCGTCCTGACGCTCGTGCCGACGCTGGTCGTCTGCATCTGCCTGCTCTTCATCGTCTTCCCCGACAGCTTCCGCACGGGGAGCCTGCGCGCGACGCCGACGACGACCCACCCGACCGCGCCCGGCGAGTCGCCGCACTGAGGAATTTTATGAGGCCGAGCGGGACACTTGCGTGCCTGACTCTCATCGCGGCGCTCGCGCTCGCCGCCGCGGCCCTGTGCGCGGGCGAAGCGCAGGCGCAGTGCGCGCTGTGCCGGACGGCCCTCCAGGACGCGGGCGAGACGACCGCGAGGGCGATGAACCTCGGCATCCTCGTCCTCCTCGTCCCGCCCGTCGCCATCTTCTGCGCCATCTTCGCCGTCGCCTACAAGAAGGGGAAAGGAAGTGGACAGTAGGCCCCGCACGGCGACTGCTGACGCTGATGCCCGAATGATTCGTAGAGTAAGCACTTACTACTGACTACCATCCACCTGCTTATGTCAGAAGAACTCGTCCCGGCCGTTGACGTGGAGAGGGAGACGATCCGGGGGCGCATGTGCCCGGCGTGCGGGGGGAAGATCATCCCTTCGGATCGGGCCGTCTACCAGAGCACGGCCGACCCCGCGGCCGTGTTCCCGGCGTGGCAATGCGAGCGGTGCGGCTACGAGGAGCTGCGGGAGAAGAAGCCGCCCGCCGCCAAGCCGGCCCACCCGCCGAAGAAAGGCGAGAAATGAGCGAACACCGTCGCGGAGGCGTTTGAAAAACAGTAGGCGGAAGGCGGAGAGCAGAAGGCAGTAGGCCCCGCGCACAGGGCGCGGCCACTTCCGCCCCGACGTTTCGGTGAAGAAAGTTTTTCCACTGCCTACCGCTTACTTTTATGGACGAGTTATCACGCCGGGTGCTGGCGATGTTCGGGGAGATGGGGAAGGAGACGCTCGACCTGCACGAGTTGTTCGAGGCGGGGGGCAACGACCCGGACGAGCGGCGGGCCGTCTTCTACGCCGTCGAGCGGCTGGTCGAGCAGGGGTTGCTCGAAGAGCGCGGTAACGACTTTTACGCGCCGACCGAGGAGGGCAGGAGGGCTTCGAAAGGGGGAGCCGGAGGGCCGCCGACGGGGTAGCGGGCCGCCGCCCGCCCTTGATCATGAACGATTCCGTCCTGCCGCACCTGAACGCGGGCCTGAACGCCGCCAGCTTCCTCCTCCTGCTCGTCGGGTTCTACCACATCAGGCGCGGCAGCGTCGCCGCCCACCGCGCGAGCATGGTCGCGGCGCTCGCCGTCTCCGGCCTCTTCCTCGTCTCCTACGTCGTCTACCACTACAACTACGGCTCGGTGCGCTTCACCGGACAGGGCCTCGTCCGGCCCGTCTACTTCTTCATCCTGATTACGCACGTCATCCTGGCCGCGGCCATCGTGCCGCTCGTCTTCGTGACGGTGCGCCGCGCCTTCCGCCGAGACTACGCGCGCCACCGCCGCCTCGCGCGCTGGACGTACCCGCTCTGGCTCTACGTCTCGGTCACGGGCGTCATCGTCTACCTCATGCTCTACAGGCTGTGACGCCGCGCGCCCCCTCAGCGGCCGGTGGCCTTCGCGGACACCTCTTCGGAACGCAGCCGCGCCTCTATTCTATCTTTCGCCGCGACGGCTTCGCTCATCGGCCGCTGATCGCTCTTTAGATTCTCCGCCTGGAACAGCTTCAGGGCGGCCTCCGCGCTCTGTAGGGCGGAGCGGTCGTGCTCAGGCCCCCAGTCGTAGTAGACGCCGGCGAGGGAGGTGTAAATGACGCCCTTGTCTTTCTTCCCGAGCGAGGCCCCCTTGAAAGACAGCGCACGGTTGTACGAGTCCGCCGCCTGGGCGAACTTCCGCTCGCGGTAGTAGACATCGCCCAACCGCCTCAGAATCCTCGCCTGGCCCGAAGGGTCGTTCGTCTTCTCGTAGAGCTTTATCAACTCGCCGAACGTGCCCCTGGCCGCCGCGTAGTCGCCGCTCTGGATTTGCGTCTGGGCCAGGCCGTGCAGTTTCCCGATCTTCTCGACGAGCGTGAGGCGCTCGTTCGCCGCGTTGGCGACCTGGCCGGCTTCTATGGCCTTGCGGCGTGCCTCGGCGGCGAGGCGGTCGGCCTCGTCCCGCTGCCTCTGGGCCTCGGCCGCCTTGAGCACGTTCTCTTCGGCGATCTTCCTCTGCCCTTCGGCGAGGCTCTTCAGCCGTATCGCGTAGACGGCGGCGGCCAGCGCGACCAGGGTGACGAGCGCGAGCGAGGCGGCGAGCCACTGCATCCGCCGGGCGACCCTCGCGCGCTCCTCGATGTGGCGGCGCTCCTCGGCCGCCTCTTGCTGCCTCTCCGCGAGGGCCACGCGGCTGGCCTTGACCAGTTCGAGCAGCGTGTCGCTGGCCCCGAGGTCGGCGGCCTCGGGGCTGGCGATCCAGCGCTCGGCTTCGAGCAGTTCGGCCTCGTCGAGCAGCCCCGCCTCGGCCCTCCCCTCCCGCGCCCACTGGCCCGCTTTGGTTTCGAGCCGGAGGCGGGTCTGCTCGGCCCCCGAGCGGCCGAGCAGCCACTTCTGGTTGGCGGCCTTGATCGTCCTGATGAGGCGGTCGTGCGTCAGCTCGTACCAATGCTCGCCGCCGCGCAGCTCGACCCTCACGAGCCGCTGGTTTTCGAGTTCGTCCAAGACCTCGTTGGGGAGTCCGGCGGTCTCGCTCTCCCCGCGGAAGACGATGCCGCGCGTCCCGGTCGGCGTGATGAGCGCGCGCTCGAACCACCTCCGCAAGACCCCCTCGCGGAAATTCGTCCGCCCCACGATGCCCCGGACGGCCTCCTCGTAGAATTGCGTGAGGGCCTGGTCGACATCGCCGTAGGTTTTGAGGTGCTTCTTGGTGATGACGCGGGTGCGCGGCTGGAGGCTGCGCCAGAGGGCCTGGCAGACCACCTGGAGCTGCAACGGCTCGATGAACTCGCCGGGCATCTCCTGGACGCCGCCCTTCGTCTTGATCCGGATGCGGAGCAGGTTGTCCACCAACTCCTCGGCGACGCCGGGGGCGAACTTCCGCCGGGCCGACTCCGGCCCGGCCTCCAGCGGCTTGGTCACGGCGCAGAGCGCGCTCTTGTTCCGCAGCCGCTCGATGCGCAGGCGCGTGCGCAGCTTCTCCGGCAGGATGTGCACGTAGGGGTCGAGTTCGGCGATGAAGTCCTCGCGCATCGAGAAGACCACGCGCAGGAGGGGCGACGCCCCCAGCGCGTCACGCACCTGCTCGAAGAACCCCCGCCGGTCGCCCCAGCGCTCCGGGTAGAAGGTGAAGAGTTCCTCGAACTGGTCGAAGATGATGACGGTCGGGGCCTGCGCCTCGGCCCGGCCCGCCGACCGCCTCCGCTCTTCGAGGAACCCCGCCAGCGTCGTCCGGGCCAGCTTCTCCTGCAACTGCTCTTCGACGGCGGACTCGCGCCCCTCGCGCGACATGCTGACGAGGGCGTTGAAGACGTAGACGTTCGCGATCTCAGCCGCCCTCGCCTTGAACGCGCCCTGCTCGCGGACGCGGGCGGGCGGGAGCACGTCGAACTTCTCCTCCTCCGTGAGGAGGCGGATCACCCCCGCCTTGATGAGCGAGGTCTTACCGGCCCCGGACTGCGAGTACAGGAGCACGGCCGGGTGAGAGATGATGAGCGAGACGAGCTCGTTGGCCTCCAGGTCGCGGCCGAAAAAGAACTCCCGGTCCTCCACCTCGAAGGGGCGCGGGCCGACGTAGGGGTCGCGGTCAACTGACATGGCTGAGTGCCCTCCTTTCCTTCAGCTCCGACATGAATTCCAGGCACGTCCCCCAGTAAATCCGGATGTCGAGCCGCTTGTATTTCTCGAAGTAGAGGTCGAGGTAATTCTGCGCCTTCTTCCGCTGCTCCTCCGGGGCCTGGTCGGCGACCGGGGCGATCTGCACCGCCACGTGCGTCCGGCTCGTGGCGATCTCCATGTAGCTGGCGATCATGTGGAAGAGGACGCGGAAGTCCCAGTCGTTGAGCCGGTAGCCGAGGAGGAGGAGCGACGACCCCGTCACGGCCTTCTCGATGCGGTGGGGGATCAGCCGCGGGTCTTTGGAGACGTTGATGAGGAATTCGAAGTAGTCGTCCTCGGTGAGAACCAGCGAGTCGAGGTTCCCGGTGTGGCCGTGGAAGTGGAAGACGACCGGGTTGGCGACCGAGGGGCTGAACCCGTCGTCGAAGATCGAGGGCGGCTCGGCGATCAGCTTATTCCAGCGGCACACCTCCTGCCTGGCGTCCCTGTTCCGGTGGAGCAGGGCCTGGTACATGAAGCTGTCGTAGTTCGTCGTGATGTAGACGGGCAGCGGCAGGTCGGCCAGGATGGCGTAAGGGTCGTCCGGGTCGTCGAAGTCCGGCGGCGGGATGGTGCGGTACTGGTCGGCCAGCCTCCTCTTCGTGAACTCGGCGTCGTAGTTGACGGAGATGAAGCGCGCGATGTGCGCCAGGTTGTCGGTACCGCCGAGCGGGTACTCGTACTCCTCGGCCCACTTCCGGGCGATCTTCGCGCGCAGGGTGGGGCCGTCCGAGCGGACGCCCGCCCCGAGGAACGGCGTACACTTTTTCTCGTCGATCCGGTCGAGGAGCACCGCCCAGTCCCTATCTTTCAGCCTCTGTAGTGTCTCAGTCATCACATCACCCCCGAACGTTTGTGGGCGCGCCGGCGGGGGTCAGGCCCGCCGCGAGCGCTCCTTCAGCTCTTTGAGGAATTCACCGGCCGTGCCCCAGTAGACGCGGACGTCGATGTTGTCGTAGTACTCGGACAAGTAGTCCTGAGCCTTTTGCCGGGACGCCTCGTCGGTGGCCGGCGGCGTCATCACCGCGACGTGGGTGCGCCGCAGCCCCTTCTCCATGAAGCGGGACAGGCCGCGCAGGAGGACGCGGAAGTTCCAGTCGCCGATCCGGTAGCCGACGAACATGAGCGTCGTGCCCGTGAGCGCCTTCACGACCGGGGCGGGAAGGAGTTGATCGTCAACGGAGATGTTGACGAGGAAGTCCATGTAATCGTCCTCGGTGAGGACGAGCGACTCGGCCACGGGGCAATGCCCGTGGAGGTGAAACACGACGGGGTTCGCCACGGTGGGGGCGTAGCCTTCGTCGAAGGCCGACGGGTAATCTTTGACGTACTTGTTCCACCGGCACAGCTCGCGCCGCGGGTCCTTGTTTTGTCCCGCGAGGGCCTGCGACATAAAATCGTCGTAGTTCGTCGTGAGGTAGACCGGCAGCGGGAGGCCCGCGAGGATGTGGTGAGTGCCGGAGGGGTCGTCCTGGTCCGGGGCGGGGAATTTCTTGAACATCCGGACGATCTCCTCCTTGGGGAACATCGGGTCGCGGGCGAGCGCGAGGAACTGGGCGACGCGGACGAGGTCTGAGGAATCCTCCAGCGGGTACTCGTACTGCCGCGCCCACTCGCGCGCGATCTCGCCCCCGAGCGGGATCGAGCCGTAGCAGGCCCCGGCCCCGAGGAACGGGGTGCACTTCTTATCCGCGATCCTCTGGAGGAGGATTTCCCAGTCCTCTTCTTTAAGCAATCCAGACACGGGTTATCTCCCTTCGGCGCGAAGTTGAGAAACCCCGGCCCGTCTCGGCCGCGCGTGACGGGCGGGGCGGAGAGGCGTCACGCCGGGCGGCCGAGGGCCTCAGAGCGTCGAGAGATTTGTGAGCGACTCATGGGAGTCCTGGCGTCCGGCGTGTAGCGTGATGAGGAGCCGGCGCGCCCCTTTGTCGAAGGCAGAGTGTGAGGCCGGCGGGGCTTCCCGCGCCACCGACTTAAACGGGACAGCGGTGAGGTGCGAGGTTGTTAATGAGCGACGACATAAAACTAAGCAGCCTATACGCCCCTCCGGGCAAAATGTCAATAAGAATCGGTACACAAGAATATGTGCGGAACCCGGATTTCATTTCAGACGGCGCGGAACGAGGCGGCCGTCGAGCCGCCCGCGCGTCTTCACGCCTTCCACATTTTGCTCTCTTCGGGTAAGTTGGGCCGGCAATGATGGAGTCCAGTCCGAACGGCGACCCCGACGCCCCGCCGAAAGTGGCCCACCCCGGGACGGCCGGCCGGCGGCGCACGCCGTGGCCGCTCGCGGTCGTGGCGGCGCTCTTCGTGGTGGTGCCGTTCCTCACCTGGTACACGACCTGGTTCGGGCGCGGGCTGAGCGACGAGAAGATTGACGAGTACCTCCGCGAGGGGAAGCCGCGCCACGCGCAGCACGCGCTCTCGCAGGTCGCCGAGCGCGTGGCGAAGGGCGACGCGGGCGCGCGCCGCTGGTTCCCGCGAGTCCTCGCGCTCTCCGAAAGCCCCGTCCCCGACGTGCGCATGACGGCCGCGTGGGTGATGGGCGAAGAGCACCGCTCGGAGGAGTTCCGCGCGGCGCTCCTGCGGCTGCTCTCCGACCCCGAGCCAATCGTGCGCCGCAACGCCGCGCTCGCCCTCGTCCGCTTCGGCGACGCGCGCTGCCGCCCGGAACTCGTCGCCATGCTCCGGCCCTACGCGGTCAAAGCCACGGCGGACGGCGCGGCGCTCACGGCCCTCACCGACGGGACGCCGGTCAAGAGGGAATCGCTGCTACTCAGGTACAGGCGTGAGGCCGAGGGCGACGGCGAGGTGCGGTCGCCGCTCCCCGGCAGCATCGAAAAGGCGCTCGTCGAGGAGGGCGGACGCTTCCGCGCCGGCGACGACCTCTTCCGCATCGCGCCCGACGCCGAGCAGGCGCAGGACGCCCTCGTCGGGCTGCTCTTCTTCGGCACCGCGGAAGACCTGCCCGAGATCGAGCGCTACGCGCGTGGCGTGGAGGGGATGCCGGCGGAGGTGAAAAGGCAAGCGGCGCTGACGGCCGAGGCCGTCAAGCGCCGCTCCGCGGAGAACCCGCAGCCTTAAAAATTGTTCACGAGGCGGGGGAGGGCGGGGCGTCGGGCAGGTTGATGCCGTGCATCACCTCCCAGTCCTCGGTCGGCACCATCTCGATGGCGTCCCACGGGCAGCCGTCGAGGAAGGCCCCGTCCGGCCCCTTGCTGATGCACTTCTGGCAGCCGATGCAGAGGTAGGGGTCAACCTCGATGCGGCCGAACGGCGGGTGATCCTCGTCGGGCACCCAGAACATGCACGCCTCGATGGGGCAGTACTCGATGCAGGCCGGCGACCCGGCGCACCCCGTGCAGCAGTCGGTCGTGATGGCGAGGATGCGCGGCTTCTTCTTGCGCGTCGCCTTACCGTCGCCCACAGACATCGGCCAGTGTTTTTCGATGACCTCGATCATGCTGTGCTCCGCGGAAAAGAGTGCGGGAAAGACGCCGACACTTTAGCATTAAAAGCCGCGAATCGTAAATCGTGAATCGTTAACCGTAGTCGAGCGTCTCTCGCCTCGGGCTGTGACAGCC
>JALZHT010000082.1 GCA_030860645.1 Acidobacteriota bacterium | reverse complement strand
CTTTGACTTCAGAAAGTGAGGCGCGCGCCGAACTGGAGGTTGCGGGGGCCGCCGCCGCCGAGGAAGGGGTTGCCGATGCCGACATCGGGCGTCACGGTGATGGGCAGGAAGCCGACGCCGCGCCCCGTCTGCGGGTCGATGCCGTTGAAGCTCGCGTCCGCCGCGAAGCCGGGCAGGAGCGGCGAGGCGAAGTTCGGGTGGTTGAAGAGGTTGAAGATTTCGGCGCGCAGTTGGAGGCGGACGCGCTCGGTGATGGGCGTCGTCTTGAAGACCGAGAAGTCGAAGTTCTTGTAGCCCGGCCCGCGCAGCGAGTTGCGGCCGAGGCTCCCGAAGTGCTGCGTGCCGGGGAGGCAGAAGGCCGCGCTGCCGTCGTTGTCCGGGTTCGAGGCGTCGAGCGTGCAGGGCACGGCGAAGGCCGCGAGGTTGAGGAAGCGTTCGTGGCCCGAGGTTCCGGCGTAGGGGTCGCCGACGAGGTCGGGGCGCGGGAAGAACTCGCCCGTCCCGTTGTAGTCGTCGAAGAGGTTGACGTGGAACGGGCTGCCCGTCCGCAGCGTCAGGATGCCGTTCAACTGCCAGCCCGCGCCGAGCCGCGGCAGGTCGGGGAAGAGGTTCGGCACCTCGTAGGCGAAGGTGGCGACGAGGCGGTGGCGCACGTCGAAGTTCGAGTTGGCGCGCTCCAGGTCGGCGCGGTGGCTGTTCTCGGGCTGCGTGGCGTTGGCGACGTAGTCCTGCCCGTCCGAGGCGTTATCAATCGAGTGCGACCAGGTGTAGTTGGCCGCCGCCGAAAAGCCGCGGCGCTCGCGCAGCGTGAGGCTCGTTTGCAGCGCGTTGTAGTTCGAGTTGGCCGAGGTTTCGAGGTGGTTGACGTAGAAGAACGTCCCGCCCGAGGGCGCGAACGGGCCGTTATCGAACGGCCGCGCGGTCGAGGCCGAGGGGTTCACGGGCTGGTTGATGTCGCGGTAGCGGAACAGCTTCCGCCCCTGCGAGCCGACGTAGCCGACTTGCAGGACGACGTTGCGCGCAAGCTCCTGCTGGACGTTCAGGTTGAAATTCTGCACGTAGGGCGTGCGCAAGTTTCTGTCGACGGCGAAGACGTCCGAGTCGAGGAAGTCGGTGAAGACGGGGACGCCCGGCTCGATCTCTTCGACGGTGGAGAAGGAGAAGAGGACGGGGGCGGGGCCGACGGGGTTGTAGGCCGGGCCGGGGTTGAAGGTGTTGAAGGGGAGCTGGCCGACGAAGAAGTCCTGCGAGTAGGCGTCGTAGAAGAGGCCCCAGCCGGCGCGCACCACCGTGCGGCCTTTGCCCGTCACGTCCCACGCGAGGCCGAGCCGCGGCGAGAAGTTGTTCCAGTCGCGCCCGTACAACCTGTCGAGGCCGCTCGTGCCGACGAGGACGAGGCCGAGTTGGGGGTCGAAGTTCGAGAGCAGGCCGTTCCGCTCGTCGAGGACGCCGTAGTAGTCCCAGCGCAGGCCGGCGTTCAGGGTGAGGCGGCGGGTGGCGCGGAAGCCGTCCTGCAAATAAAACGCGTGCGAGTTCTGGAAGGTCTCGCGCCGCGAGTCGCCGCGCGCCTGGCGGCCGCCGCTCAGGCGGCCCGCGAGGAAGTCTTCGAGCGTGTCGAAGTCGAGGCGGCCGCGGTAGCCGGCGTTGAAGAAGGCGTCTATGAAGGTGCGGCGGAACTCGTAGCCGGTCTTCAGGTGGTGGCCGCCGACCTTCCAGGAGAAGTTGTCTATGAAATGCCAGTTGGTGTCGACGCGCGCGCGCGGCACCGACTGGGTCGCGCCGACCGAGGCGATGGAGCCGACGGGGTCGTTGCGGATGCGGATGAAGGGGAGGCCGAAGTTCTCGGCGGTGACGCCGGTGTCGAGGCCGATGCTCGCGGGGTCGAAATCCGCGTCCTCGGGGAAGAAGCCCTGCTCGAAGCGGTTATAGCCGAAGCGCGCCTCGTTGACTCTGGTGTCGGAGAAGATTTTGAGGTACGAGACGGAGAGGAGGTGGACGGTCGTCGGCGTGACGGTGTTGTAGCCGGGCAGGACGTTGCCGGCGAGCAGCGCGAGCGGGAAGGACTGGTCGGACGTGCCGTAGAAGTAGCGGCCCGTGAGCTGGTTGTCCGCGTCGAAGGAGTGGTCAATCTTGCCGATGAAGCTGTCCACGTCGTTCGAGGCGCGGGTGGTGACGAAGAGGTTGGGCGCGCCCGTGTCGTCGAAGAGTGGGAGCGGGCGGTTCGGCGCGGGCCAGGGGTTGCGTTGAAGTAAAGCGGCGATGACCGGGTTGGTCGGCCCGCCCAGTTCCTCGATCTCGCGCGGGTCGGGGACGCGCGCCGTCGAATTTAAACCGACGCGCTCGCGCTGCCCCTCGTAGGCGAAGAAGAAGAAGGTTTTATTTTTGACGACGGGGCCGCCGAGGCTACCGCCGAACTGGTTGTTGCGGAAGGCGGTCTGCGGGTCGGGCTTGGGGTTGAAGAAGTTGCGCGCGTCGAAGACGTTGTTGCGGACGTGCTCGAAGAGCGAGCCGTGGAACTCGTTGGCGCCCGACTTGGTGACGAGGTTGACGACCGCGCCGGAGTTGCGGCCGAACTCGGCCTCGAAGTTCGAGAGGATGGCGGCCTCGGCGATGGCCTCGACGGGGAGGATGGTGGCGGGCGTGCCGAAGACGCCGGCCTCGTTGATGGCCGGCAGGTTCCGGTAGCCGTCGTTCATGTCGGTGCCGTCGAGCAGGTAGTTGTTCGAGCGGCCGCGGTTGCCGTTGGCGCTGAAGAGGCCGAAGGAGCCGGGCGAGTCGGTCGCGCCCGAGGGGTCGCCGGTCGCGCCGGGGACGAGGACGAGGAACTTGGTGAAGTCGCGCCCGTTGATCGGCAGCTCCTCGACCTGCCGCCCTTGTATCGTCCCGCCGAGCGTGTTGTTGGTCGTCTCGACCAGCGGCACCGAGGCGGCCGTGACGAGGGCGTCGGCCTCGAAGCCGATCTGTAACTGCACGTCCACGCGCCGCTCGCCCGCGACCTCGACGCCGACGCCCGAGACGGCCGCGGGCCTGAAGTTGGTCATGCTCACCCTGACCTCGTAGGTGCCGATGGGGAGTTCCGCGATGGTGTAGTTGCCCTCGCCGTCGGTCGTCGCCGTGCGCTCAAGGCCGGTGCCGGTGTGGCGCGCCGTGACGGCGGCGTTCGGCACGACCGCGCCCTGCGGGTCGGTGACGGTGCCGAGGATGGTGCCGCGGAAGGTCTGCGCGGGGGCGACCGCGGGCGCGAGCAGCGCGAGCAGGGCGCCGAAAAGAAAAGTGGCGGCCGGCGCTTTTAATCTCGGCCGGGGCGGGCGGCGGGCGGCGGTCGGAAGCTCTCTGGTCGGCTCGGACACGGGTTGCGGCCTCCTTAAATTTTCGTTCTTGAAGAGCGGGCGAGGGAGTGCTTCGTGCCCCTTGAAGACTGCGAATAAAGGTGCCCGGACTTTATCCCCAAGCCGCGCGCCAGTCAACATGATTGCGGGTCTCGGCCGCGGCGTGAGTCGAGTTCGGCGTCCCTTTGTCTCAATCCGGAAGGCACGGAGAAGGATACCGCTTTCTCCGTGCCCTCCGTGTTAAATCCGGCCCCGCCCGACACTCAACGGGCATGAAAAGAAGGAGGCACTACCAACGAGTGCCTCCTTGTGACATTGCGGCCCCCTCGGAGGAGTGCCCGCCCGCGCCAACAATGCGCGGCCGGTCAGCCCATCGGGCCGTTCGTGCAGTAGCAGTAATAGTAATCCCAATTCCAGCCATAAGCCTGGCAGGAATTTAACTGCTCCTGGGTCGGGATGCAGGCGGACGTGACGTCAATCCTGGCGGTCCCGATGATCGAGCCGTCGGGGTTCCTAATCCGCATCGTGTAAGAGCCGTCCGGGGAGGAGGACAGGCCGGGCGTATAGCCACGCGCCCAAGTGCCGCCCACGGAAACCTCGTAAGCGGACACCTGCTCGACGAGCGTCCCCTCCTGGTTGAAGTATTCGACCACCGGCATCCCGCCCACGGAACTCAACCCCGAGCCTCTCACCAGGATGTTCGGGGGCGGGTTGGGCTTGCTGAGGGTTCCCGGCTCCGCGAAGAAGAGGAAGGTGGTCCTGATGATGCAGTAGATGTCCGACGCCTGCCCGGGGTTGAAGCGTTCCAAGACCTCCAGCCCCTGGCAGGCGCCGTCCGTCTCCTTCACGAACCAGTCGGCCGGGGCTATCCCGTTCTCGGCGTCGAAGTAGGCCGCGCTGTTCGTCCTGCGGTTGAGGAAGCCGTCTATCGTCCCGGTCGTCGGCTCGTACCTCCGGCGGATGTCGAGGTCTATGCCCCTCCTCGGGTCGTCAAAGATCCCCTCGTCGTTCTGGATGAAAGTTTCGACCCTGAACCCAGGGTTCGGCGGGCCGCTGGCGCAACCCGCGAGGAAGCACGCCGACCAGACGGCGGCTGCGAGCAGTAGAGTTTTTGTCGTGTTCACCGCCTCACCTCCTTCAGCGTCTGACCCCGAGGGTGTCCAGAGAGTTATCGGCCAAACTCATCAATTCGGCCCCGCCCATAGCCGCCGCGCCCTCGGCCACCGCCTCGCGCATTTTTTTGTGCTTGTCCGAGCGCGCCTTGGCGACTAGCCTGGGCTTGCCGGTGCCCCGATCCTTCTCCTTGTTCTTTTCCTCCTGCTTCTTCCTCATGTGCTCCTTGAAGTCTTTCGCCGGCACCTGGTAGTCCTCGTTGTACATTTTCTGCTGGACCATGGTCAGCGCGACCGCGGCCGCCTCCGCCGGCGACATGACGCGGCTGACCGAGTCCCCCTCCATCTCCTGGCCGACGAGGTGCGGCAGACTCCGCATCATGCGGACGCGCAGGAATCTCGTCTGCTCACGGTCGGTTTTGGCGTACTCCGGGGCTCCGAACTTGTCGGCCAGTTCGTTGACCATCGTGGCGACGTTCTCTTCGGGTATGCCGCCCTCCCCGGTCGCCCGGTAGTGCTCCTCGGCGCGAGCCAGCCGCTCCGCCATGGCTGCTCTGGTGAAGTCGGGGACGGGTCTCGGCGCCAGCGAGTAGACCACCTCACTCGCCAGCGCGTGAACCGCCCCGGGCCGGCCCTGCCCCGCGGCCTGCGCCCTCTGGTTGATCCGGGCATGGAAGTCATCCGGCTCGCCGCTGATGGTCTGCGCGGACTCGTCCTGCGCCCTGGCCGACGTTCTCGCGCCGATCCAGATGAGTCCGGCCCCGACGACAGCCAAGGCGGACACTGCGACGCTGATCTTGATCCACTTATTCACCGCTGTTCCCCTTTCTCGTGAGACGTAAGACCTTTACCGCGGGGACGCGGTAAAAGGTAATGTTGCTGAGAGGCCCGGCCCGTCACCTCCGGGTGACGGGCCGGGGTTCACCTTTTTCGACGTTTGTTTGTGAAAGCTTTGGGTGAGCTTTCTAAGTAGGGGTTTTCCGCTTAGGGCCGAGCCCGCCCCGGACATGAGAAGTGTGGGAACTTACTGCGGCAGAAAACAGCGGGCGACTTTCTTTCCGCTGGCCGGAAGTATACGTCAGGGGCCGTCACCTGTGGAGGATGTCGCCATCATACCCTATCGGCAGACTTATCACCACCTTTTTTAGTCACGGCGAGGGCCGCGCGACGCACCGAACACCCGAGACGCGAGTGGCGGCGTCGGGCCGCTTACGGTACTCCACGCCGGCGGGCCTGACACGACTCCGCAATTTTTCCCAAGTGCTATAATCGCGCGCCGACGGGGGGTTAGGAGGGTGCTGCTGGACGAGGGTAACAGGAAGCTGATCGCGAGCCTGAGGAAGACGCTGGGCGAGCTGGCCGCGCCGCTCGAACAGAGCCTGCGCGCCGTCTGGCGCGGCGGAGGCGCGCCCGCCGCGCGCGCCGTGCTCGACAACCAGTTGACGCTGACGGCGCAGCACTTCATCAACCTGCGCGAGTCGGCGGACGCCGAGAAGCAGCGCTACTACGAGCAGGTCTGCAAGCTCTTCGGCCTCGCGCCCCGGCCCGACGCCTTCCCCTTCGCAGACCGCCGCGACCTGCCGCCGCACCTCCTCCGGCGGCTCGACCGCACGCCCGTCACCGTCTCCTACCTGGAGACTTACGACCAGCGCCACGGCACGCGCCACGCCGACCGCGCGCGCCACGCCCTCTTCGAGTTCGCCAACCTCGTCATCAAGTCCGACGGCCGCATCTCGCCCGCCGAGGAGCTGGCCCTCGTCGAGTTCAAGCACACACTCTACCCGCAGGGCGCGCCCGCGGCGACGACGACCGGCGAAGCCGCGGCCGCCGCGGAGCTTCCGCCCGAGGAAGAGTTGGGGCCGCCGCGCCCGCTCGAAGAGCTGCTGGCGGAACTCGACGCGCTCGTCGGCCTCGAACGCGTCAAGCGCGACGTGCGCGAGCTGATTAATTTTCTCAAGGTGCAGAAGATGCGCGAGGAGCAGGGCTTGAAGCTGCTCCCCGTCTCGCGCCACCTGGTCTTTTACGGCAACCCCGGCACGGGCAAGACGACGGTGGCGCGCCTGCTCGCGCAGGTCTACCGCACGCTCGGCGTCCTCCGCCGCGGCCACCTGGTTGAAGTAGACCGCGCCGGCCTCGTCGCCGGCTACGTCGGGCAGACCGCGCCGAAGACGCGCGAGGCCGTCGGCCGCGCCGCGGGCGGCGTGCTCTTCATAGACGAGGCTTACACCTTGAGCGCGGGCGGCGAGAACGACTTCGGGCGCGAGGCCGTCGAGACGCTGTTGAAGCTGATGGAAGACCGCCGCGACGACCTCATCGTCATCGTCGCCGGGTACACGGGCAAGATGCAGGGTTTTTTGGACTCGAACCCGGGCCTGCGCTCGCGCTTCAACCGCCACCTCCACTTCGACGACTACGACGCGGGCGAGCTGGTCAAGATTTTCCAGGTCTTCTGCCGGAAGGCCGATTTTAAGATGACGCCGGAGGCCGAGAAGACTCTGGCGGGCGTCTTCGAGATCATGACGGCCGCGCGCGACGAGACCTTCGGCAACGCCCGCACCGCCCGCAACCTCTTCGAGGCCGCCATCAGCAGGCAGGCCAACCGCATCGTCTCGCTCCCCGAAGTCAACAAAGACATCCTCACCACCATCGAGGCCGCCGACATCCCCGGCCCGGAAGACTTGCGCGAGAGCGGCGTGGAATAAAGTTTCGGGTTGCGGGTTTCGAGTTCCGAGTTAAAGAATAAGGCTCCTGCCAGAGTAAACCACAGGGGCACAGTTTTGTATGAACTGTGCCCCTGTGGTGAATGTGTCTTTAACTCGGAACTCGAAACTTACGACGCCCCTCGCAGGTGCTTGTCGAGGAAGTCGAGGATGGCTTTGCTGGCGCGGATTTCGTTGGCCTTCTTGGTGAAGCCGTGGCCCTCGTTGTCGAAGACGACGTACTCGACGACGCCGCCCTTCTTCCTCACGGCCTCGACGATCTCGTCCGACTCGGGCTTAATCACGCGCGGGTCGTTCGCGCCCTGGATGACGAGGAGCGGCTTCGTAATCTTATCCGCGTGGAAGAGCGGCGAGGTCTCGCGCAGCAACTCCAACTGCGTCGAGGGGTCGCCGATCTCCTTGTAGAGCGCCTTGCGGAAGGACTCCCAGTAGGGCGGGATGGATTGCAGCGTGCGCACCCAGTTCGAGACGCCGAAGATGTCGACGCCGACGGCGAACTCCTCCGGCTTGAAGGCGAGCGCCGCCAGAACCATGTAGCCGCCGTAGGAGCCGCCCATGATGCCGATCTTCTTCTCATCAACATAGCCGAGCGACTTCAAAAACTTCTTCGCCTCGACCACGTCCCACAGAGGCTCGCGGCCGTGCTTGCCGTCGTCGGCCGCGAAGAAGGTCTTGCCGTAGCCGCTGGAGCCGCGGTTGTTCACGTCCAGGACGGCGTAGCCGTTATTGACGAGGAACTGCACCTGCGCCTTGTAGCCGGTGCGCGCCTGCCCGCCGGGGCCGCCGTGAACCAGGACGATGGCCGGCACTTTGTTCTGCGCGCTCGCCTCGTGCGGCTTGTAGAGGATGGCCGGGATTTCCATCCCGTCGAAAGATTTATAACGAATGACTTTCGCGTCGACGAGGTCGGCCGCGTTGATCGCCGGGTTGAGGCTGTCGGTGAGCCGCGTCGCCTTCCTCGTGGCGAAGTCGTAGACGTAGAGGTTCGAGGGCGAGCGGTCGCCGTTGAGGTAGAAGGCCATGCGCGCCTCGCTCGGCGAGATGTGGACGCCGGTGATGTCGCCGTCGGGGAGTTTCGGCAGGGGCACCTGCCGGCCCGTCTTCGTGTCGTAAATCTTAATCACCGTGCGCGCGTCCTCGTTGATGCCGGTGACGCGGTAGCGGCCGTGGCGCGAGAAGTAGGTGTACATCACGTCCCAGGCGGGGCGCTCGACCGGCTCCGACTTGCCCGTCGCCAGGTCGTAGCGGGCGACGTACTGGTACTCGCCGCCCTCGTCGGTCAGGTAGTAGAGGTGCTTGGAGTCGGGGCTGAAGTTCTCCGGCGAGAAGTTGACATCGCCCTTGTGCGGCGTGAGGTGCTTCATCTCTTTGGTCGCCGTGTGGTAGAGGTAGATGTCGGCGTCGACCGTGGTGTTCGGCTTCCCGAAGGCGAGGAATTTTTTATCGTTCGAGATGTCGCCGAGCTGGTAGCCGGTCTCGTCCCGGTAGAGGAGCGAGGGCTTGAAGTCGGGGACTGACATCTCGTAAATGTCGAAGAACTTCGGGTCGCGCGCGTTGGTCGAGAAGAAGAACGACTTGCGATCCTGCGCCCAGCCGAGGAAGTTGGCCTTCGTCTTCTCGCCGGGCGTGAGGTCGCGCTCGGAGCCGTCCGCTTCGCGCAGGTAGAGGTGGCTGTTCTCGTTGCCGCCGCGGTCGTAGGCGTAGATGAAGCGGCCGTCCGGCAGGTAGGTGACGGCGAAGGTGCTCTCCTTCGTCGAGTCGGTGAGCTGGCGCGCCGCGCCGCCCGCCGCGGGCACGGTGTAGACGTTGAAGATGCCGGTCTTGTTGCTGTGGAAGAGGATTTGTTTCTCGTCTTCGGAGAAGGACGACCCGCCCACGCGCACCGTGTCCATGAACTGCTCGATGGTGTAGCGCCGCACGGCCCGCGGCGCGGACGCCGGAGCCTTCGCCGCGGCGACGTTGTCGCGCCTCTGCGCCACCGCGGACGAGGGGGACACGGCGGCGAAGGCCAGCGCGACGAGTAGCGCGGCGAAGCCCGGCCACGTAAACGA
>JALZHT010000006.1 GCA_030860645.1 Acidobacteriota bacterium | reverse complement strand
GGGTCGGCTTCACGTCGGCACGCGACCGCTGGGGGAGCAGGGCGGCATTCTGGTTCAAGACCTCCGAGACGTTATCGTCAACGTGCTGCGCCCCGAAGACCTCCTCGCGCTGGCTTTTGAATTCAGGAACCTCTCGCTCGTCGGCGGGGGGAGTTCGCCGGTCGCCGGTCGCCGGCTTGAGAGAACCAAACCGGGTGAGCCGGCCTTCATCGTCGTCCACTTCCCGCCGCAGCACATCGCGGAGGAAGTCTTCACGGACGAAACGCAGGGGTCTGCAATCAACCGGCGGCGCATGTTGCCGAGGTTCATCACGGCCAACTTCCAAAACCTCCAGACATTCCCCGTCAAGGGCCGCGTCGCCGGCGGGAGTCAGCTCGCGTTCCGCGTGCCGGACAACATGCAGGAGATTCCGTACACGCTGGAGTCTCTGCTCGATTGGGGACGCTTCGAGCCGCGCATCCACCCGAAGGCGTTGCTGCCGCCGAGTCCTCCGCCCGAACTCCTCATTGAGGAATTCCCCTCGACCATCGACAACGACCCTATCGCGGTAGGAGGCCCCACCGAGGCCATCGTCGTCACACTTCTTAAGGACGCCCCGTACACCGTCATCGAAGCCCCTTACAAGCTCTTCCTCTCGCCGAACGAAGCCTCGCGGTGGGCGCACGCGCGCAAGGCCGTCACACACGGCGGGCGCACGGAGCTTTGGCACACGCGGCTCGGCGTTAGGGGCGCGGACGGACAACCCGAAGCGGCGGGCCAGCCCGACGTGGTTGACGAGCGGAACGATTACTACCGGACTCTGCGCGCCATCATGGCCTTCAGCAGCGAGGATTCGTTCAGCAGCGAGGATTCGTTCCTTACGTCGCTGACGCCGAAGAACCGCACCGATTTGGTCTCCCTGACCATCGGCACGGAAAACTTCCGCGAGCGTTACATCCGCGCGCGGCGGCTGATGCTCACGACGCTCGGCGCGTGGATGGATACGCACTACGCGGCGGCACCGCCGCAGGGGTCTGATCTCGAACTCGAAGAGTGGCTTCACCGCGCGACGATGGGGCGCGACCATTACGTGCGGGTGGTCACGAAGGGATTCCTCTTCCCCTTCGGCCACCGCGCTTCGCGCGTCACCATCACCGAACGCAAGTTCAGAAAGATCGGCAGCGCCAACGGGCATGCGCAGGAGGGGCAGGTTGGCGCGTTCCTGATCCAACGCACCTTCGTCGTCGTGCGCCAGCCATTGAGGCTGTACGGCGACAGGGGGCTCCAAGCCTCGTCGGGGACGTTCGGAGACCCGAACACGAAGTTCGTCGGCGACGAGTCCGTCCACCGCATGTTCCCCTTCAGGAGCGTGCGCATCACGACACTCATCACGCCCGACCTCGAACAGCCCGTCGAGAACGAGTTCCTGCGCGCCAAGGACCAGGGTGGTCAGACTGTTCAGTTCCACCTGGTCGCAGAAGACCTTGAGGGTCGGCCCGCCGAGTTCACCGCGCCGCTCATCTTCGTCCCGGCCGGCCAAGCGTTCACGGCGGCGGGCGCGGGCGTCGCGCAGAAGAAGTACGCGGGTAGCGGCGAAGGGCGGCGGCGTCCGTTCAACGGGCAGAAGGTCGCCTTCGCCGAGAGCGCGCCGGACGCGCCGGGCGCGACCTCCTTCGAAACGGGCACCGTCACGTTCGACGGGTTCGTCTCGCAGCAGGCCGCGCCGCCCGGCGCGGACGAGCCGGCGTTCGTCCCCGTCGTGGCCGAGTCGGCCGTCCGCCTGCAATCAGTCGAGCAGCTCGTCGGCGGCGGCGCTCAGCCGACCATCAGCTATCAGGGCGTCTACCTGCGCGAAGGGTTCGGGGGCATCAACAAGGGCGAGGTCTTCGTCAAGCTGTCGGGCGGCGGGGTGCCGCTCGACTTCGCGGGTAAGGCGGACAGGGCGGGCGGCCTCGCCACGCCGAGCCTCAACATCAACGGGCTGTCGCGCAAGTTCGGCCCCGTCGGGGACGCCGACGCGCTGGCGGCGGGCGAGTTCAACCCGGCTACCTTCTTCGACAAGAGCCGCGCCAAGCTCCTCGGCGGCGTCGGGCTGCACGAAATCATCGCCGCGGGCTTCGACGAGGCGAAGATACCGAAGCTCCTCAACACCGTCCTGCGCGACGCGGCCGGCCTGCCCACGGCGAACAAGACCGAACTCTTCTGGAACCCGCCGGTGCAGAATGACCCCCTGAACTTTTTCCAGCCGCAGGGCGACAAAAACCTCCGGCTACAGGCGACGCTCCTGACGCCGCTCGACGGCAAGGAGCCGACGTACGAGGCTACGGGGAGCGTGCCCGATTTCAGCCTGAGCTTCTTCGGCCTCGTGCTGATTAACTTCGACAGGTTCGAGTTCATCGCGCGCAGCGGGAAGAAGCTCGACGTGAGCGTGGTTCTCAAAGAGACCGGCGCGGTCACCTTCGGCGGGCCGCTCTCGTTCCTGAACGTGCTGGCCGCCGTCCTCCCCTCGGATGGTTTCAGCGACCCGCCGAGCCTCGACATCAGCCCCGGCGGCGTGACGGTGGGCTACTCGCTCGCCCTGCCCGCGATAGAGGCCGGGGCGTGGGGCTTCCGCAACCTGTCGGTGTCGGCGGGCCTCACCGTCCCGTTCACGGGCGACCCGACGCGGCTGCGTTTCGCCTTCGGCGAGCGGCAGAGCCCTTTTCAGGTCATGGTCTACGGCGTCACCGGCGGCGGCTTCTTCGCCCTCCACATCGGGCTCGGCGGCGTCGAGACGGTCGAGGCGGCGTTCGAGTTGGGCGGCAGCCTCGGCCTCAACCTCGGCGTGGCGAGCGGCGCCCTCTCCGTCATGATCGGCATCTACATGACGATGGAGACCTCGGGGCCGAAGGAGAACCAGGTCTTCCTCGCCGGCTACGTGCGCCTGTGCGGCGCGATGAGCGTGCTCGGTCTGGTCACCGTCTCAGTCGAGTTCTTCCTCCAACTGGGCTACGACTTCGGCTCGGGCAAGCTGCGCGGCGAGGCTTCGATGACGGTGCGCGTGAAAGTCCTCTTCTTCAGCAAGCAGGTGCGGATCGGTGTCGAGCGCGAGTTCGACCCGCCCGGCCCGCCCCTCCTCGGCCAACTGCCGGGCGAGTCCGGGTTGATGCGGGCGCACCTGACCCGAGAGGACGTTTGGGAGAGATACTGCGCGGCCTTCGCCTGAGGGGCCGTCGCATTCGGGGCCGTGAAGAAGCGTAGGGAGACGAACCGATGAGCTTCGAACAAAAAGTCATCATGACGGCGCTGCCGCGCGGGGTGGAGGTGAGCGCGGCGGGACAGACACGCCTGCTCCTCTCCGTCTTCGTCTCGCCGCGGCTGAGGGCGACTAAGGACGAGAACCTGAATAATGACGAGACGGTGCTCGACAAATTCAAGGACTTCCTCGACTGGCCGCTGACGCTCTCGAAGCTGCGCTTCAGGGTCACGTTCGCCGGCCAGAGCTTCGACGAGCCGGCCCGCGTCGAACGCGCGGCGGGCGACGGCGCGGCCCGCTCCGAACTCTGGAAGGCGCTGTTCTCTTCCTCCACGCTCGTACGGTCTTACGTCTTCGACAACTTCACCGACCGCGCCTTTCTCTCCTTCCCCGTCAAGCCCGTCGAGACGTTCCTCAAGGAGCGTTACGGCACGGTCGCCGCGGAGCGCGTCGCGCCGACGCGCTGCACGCCCCGGCTCCTGCCGAAGATGGAATACCCCGCTGCCGGCAGCCTGTCCGGCCCCGCGTGGTTCGGCGCCCTCACCCCGCAGAGTCTCGCGGCGGCGAAGGGGGACGTGGAGCAGAAGCTCAAGGCAAACAAGGCATTAGTCACGGCCCAGCTTAACAACCTCGCTTCCGTCTTCGCGCTGCTCGCGTGCTTCCACGAGGGGGCGCACTACACCAAAGTCGAGGCCACGGACGGGCCGCCGCAGAAGCCCAAGCCGAAGGTGCCGGTCTTCGACTTTCACGAGATGGTCTCTTCGCTCGGCGACTACCCGCAGATCATGCGGCGGCTGGGGCTGGTCGTAGACCTTTCGGTCGCGGCCGAGAACGTCCCCCCGAGCGGGCTCGTCGGGGTGGGGTTCATAGACGCTTCGATGGTACACGGGCCGGCCGTCGTGCCGCTCACGCGCTACGAGTTCGACGCCGCCGCCCGCCGCTTCGCCGCCGCCCCCAAAAGCGCGCAGACTCCCGACCTGCGCGACGGCATGCTCAGGCTCGACGACGAATCGCTCTACGGGATCGTGCAGGTGGACGTTGACGGGGCCGCCATCAAGCTCATGGATTACGTGCAGCAGGCGGAGCAGGCCATGAGCAACCCTTCGGCGGGCACGCCGCAGAAGGCGGCCCTGCCGTCGCTGCGCTCGGCCGGCATCTCGCTCGTGAGGACGGATCGCGCCTTCGACCTCGTTCAGACGTTTGGCGACTCGGCGGACATGGACGCGCTGCTCGCCAAGCCCGGCGCCGAGATCACGCTCGGCGTCGAACAGTTGGTGCGCGGCTACCGCGTCGACGTGCGCGAGGCGAAGGGGGACGCGAAGGTCGGGCCGTGGCGCTCGCTGTGCTGGCGCAGCGGCATCTACAGGTTCCTCAACGACCCGGCCCTCGCCGAGGTCAAGATCGAGGACGAGGGCATCGTCGATGTCGCGGCCACGGAGTCGGCGTGCCAGCCGGCGGCGGGCGCGGCGCCCGACTTCAAGCTGCACGAATCCATGTTCCGCTGGGCGGGCTGGAGCCTGACCGTCCCGAAGCCCCTCTGTCCCGAAGACCCCCTCCCCAAAGTGCCGAACGCGGCCGAGAACTCCTTCAACTTCAGGGCGAGTTTCGATCTCGCGGCGGGTGAAGACAAGCTGCTCCCGCGCCTGCGCTTCGGCAACGGGTATCAGCTCCGCGTCCGCACGGTCGACCTCGCGGGCAACAGCCTGCCGCCGCAGGACGCCGCCGAGATCACGACGAAAAGCGCGGTCACTTACGGGAGGTTCGAGCCGGTCAACTGGCCCTCGGTGCTGCTGCGCGAGCCCGTGGCGGCGGCCCCGCCGATTCCGGGCAAGGAGGGCGAGTCGGTCGAACGCCTCGTCGTCCGCAGCGACTTCGAGACTCCCGCCCTCAAAGCCAACGAGGCCACCGAGCGCCACGTCGTCCCCGCGAGCGCCGACCCCGAGGTGGCCGAGACTCACGGCATGTTCGACAAGGCCGACGGCACGGGCCTCGATAAAAAATGCTTTAAGACCATCGCGGGCAAGAACGGCAAGCTCAAGGAAGTGGAGCCGGGCGCGCAGCTCGCTTTGCCGTACCTGCCCGACCCTCTGGCGCTCGGCGCGACCTTCCTCGGCCTCCCCGGCAGAGAGTTGGAGCAAGTCTCCTTCCGGCCCGAGGGCACGGACTGGCCGGAGTTGAAGCCGTTCCGCCTCCGCGTCGTCGGCGTGCCGGCCGCGCCCGCGGCGGAGCCGCCGGACTTCTCCGAGAAGGACGGCGAGCGTGTGCTGACGGTGCGCCTACCGCAGGCCGAGGTCGTCCGCGTCCGGCTGAGCACGTACCTCGCCGACATAGACCCTCGGCACTACGACGAGCCGAAGAAGGTGCTCAAGGCGGGCGGGCCGGTGCTCAAACAGTTGGGGCTTTGGCCGTGGGTCGAAGAGTGGGTGGCCGCGCACGGCTCGAACCCCTCGGAGGTCGAGGACTGGTTGCACCTCGCGCGCCTCATCACGCTCACGGGGCTGCACTGGATGGTCACGCCGTACCGCGAATTGGTTATGGTGCATGCGGTGGGTCGGCCTCTCAAAGAGCCTTCGGTGGGCGTGACGGCCACGAAGGACGCCGCCGCATCGGGCGCCGTCACCTTCGCGCGGCTGGGCGGTCAGCTCGTGTGCGACGGGAAGAGCACCGGCAAGCTCGACGTGCTGGCCGACTGGGATGAGCCGCGCGACGACCCCAGAGAGCCACAGCCGCGCGCGCCGTCCAAGCCCGCACCCGCGGGGATGTCGGAACCTCTGGCGGGCCACGCGCACGTCTTCGAGCTCCCCATCAACCTGCCCGAGATGCCCTTCAATCAGGACATCACAAGTCAGCTCTCTCTCTCGCACGGCGACAAGCAGCTCGGGACTTTTAACCTAGCCCAGGGCGTCGTGACGCTGACAAGCCCCGACCTGCGCCACGAGTTCGGCGACACGAAGTCGCGGCTCGTCAACTACTCCGCCGTGGCGACCACGCGCTTCCGCGAATATTTCCCGCCGTCGAAGTTAGAGACCGAGGCGGAAAGGCAGAAGGAGAAGGAGCTGCACACGCGCACGTCGCCGAAGCTCGCGCTGCGCATCCCCAGCAGCGCGCGTCCCGAAGCGCCGAAGGTGCTCTACATCATCCCCGCCTTCCGCTGGACGAAGGGCGCGGGGAGCAGCGAGCGCCACGGCGGCGGGCTGCGCGTCTACATGGAGAGGGGCTGGTATTCGTCCGGCGACGGCGAGCTGCTCGGCGCGGTTCAGATGTCCGGCGTCAACAGCTCTAGTCCGACCGTCCTCGACGACAAAGACCCGCTCAAACCCTTCGTCTCGCAGTGGGGCGCCGACCCGCTGCGCGCCTCGGCCGGGACTAACGGCCTCCTCGCGCCCGAGCATTTCACGAACGCGCTGAAGGCGAACCCGTCGGGCGGGGATTTCCAGACGGCGGGATTAAGTCTGGACGAGTTGCCCGGCGGGCCTTCGGTCTCGGTCGCGCCGCACGCGATCGGCTACGACGAGGTGCGGCGGCTCTGGTACTGCGACATCGAGATCAACCCCGGCGACTCCTACTTCCCTTTCGTGCGGCTGGCGCTCGCCCGCTACCAGCCGAACTCAATCGAGGGCGTACACCTCTCGCGCGTCGTGCTGGCCGACTTCGCACAGCTCGCCCCCGGGCGCACGGTCGGCGTCTCCGCCGTCGCCGGGACTCCGCCCGGCTGCACCGTCACGGTGACGGGGAAGACCTACACGCGGTACAGGGGCAAAGACAACGCGATCCTGACCGGCGGCACGAGCGTCACTGTCACCGTCGAGACGGTCAACGCGACAGTCACCGCCGAGGGGAAGAAGAAACCGGAAGAAGAACTCGACTGGATTCCGGGCAACGTATCTTCTCTGCAACCCGGCCCGGACGGCCGGTCGTGGACGGGGCGGATCGTCCTGCCGGAAGTCCCCACGCCCGCCTCCGTGCCACTCCGACTGGTCATCAGGGAATTCGAGACTTTGATCGACAGCTCGAACTCGCCACGGGAGAGGCTGGTCTATGCCGACGTACTAAGACTGAATTGAGCAACACAGACGTGCACTGACATAATGCCGGTTCTGAAGGTGTCGTCCCGTCCCTTACGCGACTGGCGGTACGAGCCGGTGTGGTTAATTCGGCCTCCTTACCCGAGGTTAATTCCGCGCTCGAATCCGCCCTCCTCTCGCTACGCGGTGCTGGGAATACCTACGCCATAAAGGTAGCTTAACGTTATATGTCGCGGCGCTAACGCCTCTGAATCGTGCCCGGCCACTTCCCCGCCCCCTACCCGGATGAATTGCTATACAGCGTCTGCGCGAGGTTCGCGTCCCGCGCAGGATACGCGAGTGTGAAGTCAGTCCTCGAAGAACTATTCGGCTCTCCCACCGCCGCGGCGGTAATAGACCTACCCAATCGCCTCAGCCGTCTTGCCGCGGGGCTGCCCGCAAACTCTTCCATGACGGCGGAGCGGCTGATAGCTCTACACACGTTGCTACCTTTCTTCAACGCTTTCCAACCGCCCGGCCGCGTCAAACAACTTCGCGATGACCTGAAAGGCTGCCGCGGCAGCGCCGGTCACTTGCGTTCGGGGATTATAGCGAGCCGTATCCCTGCGCCCGACCATCTAAGATTTTGCCCTGGATGTAGGCAAGAAGATGAGGAATGCTTCGGCGAGACATACTGGCGCCGGCTTCACCAACTGCCAGGCGTCGAGGTCTGTCCGTCACACCAGACATTCCTTGAAAACAGCAGCGTCAGCCTTCGTTCTGGTAGGAAACACCTTCAGTTTATCCCTGCCGGGCAAGCCGTACGGGCAATGCCGGTCCGCTGTGTTGATATAGAGAATCGAGATCACCGAACACTTCTGCAACTCGCACGAGATTCCGTATGGGTGCTAGAGCATCCTGGCGTCAGCGTAAGTCTCAAAGCACTCCACATCAGGTATCTGCGATTGCTGATTAGTCGTGGGCTGGCGACCTACACGGGCAGCATTCATGTAAAGAAGCTTCTCCATGAGTTTGGTAGCTACTGCTCACCCGCCCTGCTGAAGCTATTGAACTGTGAATGTCGGGGCAGCAACATTGAGAAATCTAACTGGCTGCTACGGCTGGTGCGGACTCCGAAATACGCACAGCATCCTCTCTACCATCTGCTGCTCATCCAGTTCCTCGGCTGCACTGTAAAAGAGTTCTTCCAGCTGTCTGAAGAGTCAGGCACCTTCGGAGAAGGACCGTGGCCGTGCCTGAATCCTGCGGCTGCTCACTACAGACGGCCTGCGATCATGGAATACCATCTAGGTGACAGGCTTCGGTATGGCAAGCCGACGGGGAGATTTAGCTGTGAGTGCGGCTTTGCATACGTCCGTACGGGCCCCGACTCATCGCCAGAAGATAGGTTCCGAGTCGGCAGAATAATCTCGTTCGGGCAGGTGTGGGAGGCTAAGCTCAAGCAACTCTGGAAAAACTCGTCCCTGAGCCTTAGCGAAATGGGGCGAAGGCTCGGCGTAGACCCACTTACCATTCGCCGGCACGCTACTCGGCTAAAGTTATCGTTCTCCCGCCCCAGCAGGGAGTTGAAGCCGCTCAATGTACACACTCAACTCAAAGGAGGAGCTGTTGCAGCGGCATGGGAGGAAAAGCGTCGCGGGTGCCGCTCCAAGTGGCTATCTGCAATGAGGCGAGGGCGGAAGGGCACACCGAAGTCTCTGCGAAACAGATTCCCACGAGAATATGCTTGGCTACAGCACTATGATTCCGAATGGTTAAAGGGGCATAAGCCCCGCTCCCAGAGACGGAACCAATCAACGACCGGAGTTGATTGGGAGAAACGTGACGTCGAGTACGCCACCGCTGTGAGGGATGCAGCTTTGCGCCTCAAGGACGCATCTTGTCGTCCAGCGCAAGTGACGAGGACTGCCATCGGGCGCGCTTTAGGCGCAATCACTCTCTTACGGCAGAAGCTTCATAGAATGCCTCTGACGGCACAGGTACTGGCTGGTGTGGTGGAGACACGAGAGCAGTATGCGGTGCGCCGCGTCTGGTGGGCTGCCGGCCTTTATTGCACAGAAGGTATATTGCCCGGAGAGTGGCAGCTTGTCCTACGAGCAAATGTATATTCTCTTAGAGAGGCGGCAGAAATACGGCTAACAGTCGAGGCCGCCATAAGTATGATTAGATCGAGCTTGCCACGAGAGCAACTGCTACAATCCGCTTCTTAAAATCATTGACATTTACATCCGATGGGCATATTTTGCCAGAGTTCTGGCTGTCTTACTCCTGCTGGCAAGAGAGTCTCTTGTTAGCCTCACATTCATCCTTAACCAATCTGAACCACATTGACTGTGTATATAACCTCATCGGCAAGTGATTCATCTACCCTATTAATTATGCCGTGATAACATCATAGATTGCCAGTGCCGATATTTTGAACATAAGACAGGAGAACATATGAGAGAAGCACCAGTTGTTGGAATTACAGTGAGCATAGATCACGGGAAGATTATTAGAAAGAACTTGGATTATTTATATGTCAAAAGGGCTTACGCACAAGCCGTACGAAACGCTGGGGGATACCCAATATTGATTTCTCCTGACTTACCCCCGCGAGTAGTTGGGGATATATGCGACGGCGTCGTTATCTCCGGCGGAGATGACCTCCCCCCTCAGCTTTATGGAGAAGAAATCGACTCTCCTATATACCCGGAATCTCCAGAACGTATTGTATGGGAGCAACAGTTGCTCACCTTCTTTACAAAGCTCCAGAGGCCCGTGTTAGGAGTGTGCTACGGCATGCAACTCATCAACGTACATTTCGGTGGCACTCTACATCAAGACCTGTCAGTGGCATGTTCTGGTGCCCTAGATCATGGCGGCATGGGCAGAGTCACTTCACATAAATTAGATATTCACGAAGGCTCATTCCTGTTTCCTCTATTTGGCTCTGGAATAACGGTTTCGTCTAATCACCACCAAGGAGTTAAAGAACTCGCACCTGGCTTTCTTATTGCTGCCACTTCTGAGGATGGCGTAATAGAAGCAATCGAGCGGGATAATTTCTTGGCCGTCGAGTGGCATCCTGAGACTGATGCAACAGGAGAACAGATCTATTCATTATTCATCGACAAGGTGAATCAGAAGAGATGAACACCTTAAGAATTGGTGTAGTAACTCCACTAAGCGGTCGTTCAGCCCAGATGGGGATCGGGCTGAAAGATTCCGTTCAGTTTATTTTTGAGCGTCGAAAGGGGGACTTACAGGCTAACGATATAGATTTAGAGCTGGTGGTGAGAGATGATGAGGGGAATCCATCCAGATCAGCCAGTCTAGCCAAACAGCTATATGAGGAAGGTGTAATCTGCATCATTGGTCCATGTGATTCCTTGTGTGCCTACGAAATACTAACCTCCGGCATATGCGAGGAGTGCCCTATAATTTCCCCTCTTGCCACGGCAACAATGCTTACCAAAATGGGGGCTCCAAATTTCTTCCGCATGACTGCCCCCGACAATATAAGGGCAGAAGCTTTGGTTAGATACGCTGCTAAAAAATATCCTGATAAGTGCTTTCAAGTATATTCATTTTTCGATACACCTAAGAGCTATGCCCAACAATTGACTATCGATATCAGAAGTAGTCTTGAGGCGCACAACTGTTATTGGAGAATAGAGGAATTCATAGAAGGAGCATTCCCCGAGCGTGTTCCTAAAATGGTGGAACCAGCCCTGTTTTGTAGCCCTAGCGCTGAGATAGTAAGAGTCATCCCCCATTTAATACGAAAGGGGTTTAAGTCTCAAGTGTTTACACTCGGTTCAAATAGTAATCTGCTTATACCTGAATTAGTCGGAACGGTCGTTGTTGCAGATTTAGATCGACAAGACACAAACATTCTAATTAGCGAAGAAATTGAGCGGTTTAAAAGAACGTCTGACTCTACTGGTGATCCGTGCGTCGCAGCAATGAATTGTATTTCATTACTTGTCAACTTTTTTATAGATCAAAAAGAAACCATTCGGTCTACAACAGTTAGTGAGATCCGGAAGACGCTTATTGCTGCGCTGAAAACTCCCCAAAAGGGATTATTTGGCTCTGTCATGTTTAAAGATAATGGCGAGATGATAGGGTCAGAGCACATATCCATTTTGAAAATTGCTTCTGGGAGAGAAGGCGTTACGTTTGAGCACTTATCAAAAAGTGAAAAAGCAATTACTGAGGCTGTTATCTCTTCTGAGGTGCAGAAACCATTACGTTGGCTGGAGGAGGGTAGAAAGCCTCGTATCTTTATAGGCTCTTCTACGGAAGGTCTACGTGTTGCGGAGGAGCTACAACTCTGTCTTGACCGCGTGGCTGAGTGCACCCTATGGAACCAATCTTTCGATCTTTCGCGCACAAATATTGAAGGCATAGTTGCGGCCGCGGCGAGGTCGGATTTTGCCATCCTTGCTCTTACGCCTGACGATGTTCTGAACAAGCGAGATGTTACTGCACCCTCTCCTAGAGACAACCTTATCTTTGAACTCGGTCTGTTTACCGGTATGCTGGGGCGAACTCGGACGTTTATGGTTTACCCAAGGGATATCAGTCTCCATCTGCCCTCAGATCTATCAGGTGTAACAGCAGCAACCTATGCCGTACCATCCGGTGGCGATCTCTCAGTCGTTCTTGGTCCAGTATGTACCAGGATTAAAAAAGCAATAGAGCTATTTGAGAAAGACCGTTCAATCAAAAAGATTTAGCGCAAAGTTAGGGTAAAGCGACTTAGATGCGGTGGTAAAGGGTTAGCTTCTCAGTATCACCCTTCGTGCATTCTCTGACAGAATGCCGGTTCTCAGACTCTAACCACACATTTAAGCTTTAATCAAACCTAAGGCTACTTCAAAATGTTGACTACAATGATTAGCGGGAATGATGTGCTCGTGTGTTGGGCGCAAGCGTTCGACTATAGTCTAGATAACTTAGATTGAATGAGCTATTTTATCGGGCATGACAGTTTTAAGTCACATGACGGATATCTAGCCCCCACCCTGTCAGATTCCTCCGTACAGGAAGGACGCTTTCATGGGTATTACTCCAGAAATTGAACAATGGTTGAAAGATGCCGGATACGAATACCATTGCTTCATTAGCTATCCGCGGATCCGCAATAACCACCTGATGGAGTGTGCGAAGCGAGTTAAGGACGCCATCGAGAACGATTTGGCTTTGTCGATTGACAATCCGAGCGTCTTCCTCGATGACAGCATCCCTGGCGGCACCCTCTGGGAAACAAAGATTAAAACCGCACTCTGCCGGAGTGTAACGATGGCCGCGCTATGTGCCGGCATCTACTATCATCCGGCGCACAAGTGGTGTGGCTTGGAATGGGCCGCAATGGATAATCTATGTGAAAGTCGCCTCCCGGGGTCTGAGTTCCGAACAATTATCCCTCTGATTGTCAGGGTAGAACGTTCTATCCCTGAAGCTGTGTTAAAAACTCAGTGGATAGATATTTCGAGTCTAACCCTTCAGGGGCGACGCTATTACACAACAAAGGAATTCCGCTCGCGAATTATGGAGGTGGTGAATCATATAGAGAGGGTGGCCATTGCTATCGCAAGCAAGCGGGCCGAGACGGACTGTCATCAATTTCAATTTCCACGGACATCTGCCTTCGCTAACTGGCAGCCCACCAAGCAGGCTGCTCCGTTTTATAGGAATGATAAATGACTACGGAAGAGTCTCCTTCGGGAAAAATTATCACCTTCTATTCTTATAAGGGCGGAACCGGTCGCTCTATGGCCGTCGCCAGCGCTGCTTGTTGGCTAGGTCGAAAAGTCTCGACTTCTTCGCAGAAAGTGCTGGCAATGGACTGGGACTTGGAAGCGCCGGGTCTTCACCGTTTTTTTGCGCCCCAAGCAGATCATCCTGAAAATGCGGATCGCCCAGGCATCATTAATTATTTCGACCTACTGCAAAAAAAACTTAGACAGGATCAGGGTCTTTACTCACAACTGGTAGCCGAAGAGGGGTGGAAAACACTAGATCGAGAACTCCCGCTCGACGACTACCTCATCCCGGATGTTTTGACCGGAGTCGATTTTGTTAAAGCGGGAAAGTTCGATGCCACGTATGCAGAGTTGGTGAGCGCATTTAATTGGGTTGAGTTCTACGGCCAGTTCGGGGATGTGATTGAAACTTTTAGGAACCTGATTACCTCCAAGTATGCCTATTGCCTAATTGACTCGCGCACGGGATTTACGGATATCAGTGGCATCTGCACCATGCTGATGCCTGAAAAGCTGGTCACAGTCTTCACGCCCAACCGGCAAAGTCTCTACGGCGTTATCGACTTAGTGATGCGAGCTGCGGCGTATCGTAGAGCGTCCGGTGATTTCCGTCCCCTTTCAGTGTTTCCGCTACCGAGCCGGATTGAGAACGCCGAACTTTCTCTCAAAAAAGATTGGCGTGAACAGTATCAGGCTGAATTTGAAGGGATGTTCCGCAATATTTACCAGCTAGAAAAGTGTGAATTGTCTGACTACTTTGATGAGGTTCAATTACCACACGTAGCCTATTACGCCTATGGCGAGAGCATAGCCCTGCTTGAGGAGCGTAGTGATGCGCTCTCGCTTGGCAGAGCATACGAAAACTTTTTCCAACGGCTGATCGAACTGGATTTCCCCTGGGACAAGCATGAAGATGTCTGGGACATGCCGGAGAAGGCTCCTACTGAGATCATCTCAGCTTCGGACACCAGGTTATCGAAATATACAGGAGCCAACCTTATCAGCTTTGCAGAAGGAGACATATTTGTCAGCTATGCACACGATGACAACGTGTCTTTAACTTCTGGCTACAAAGGCTGGGTTGACACCCTTAATGAAACCTTGGCAACGCGTTTGTCGCAGTTGCTCGGAGAGCCACCGAAGATTTGGCGGGATTCGCGCCTGTCAGGAGACGACTCGTTTTCTGACACCCTTACTTTAAAATTCTCACAGACTTCATTTTTAGTGACAGTTATATCCCCAGCGTATATCAAATCCAGATTATATCTGAAAGAGCTTGAGGAATTCACCAAGCACGCGCTTCAGAGCGGGGGCATTAGGATCAACAACAAATCGCGGATTTTCAAGGTTGAGAAGACTCCGGTTGAATATGACGCTCTTCCGCCTCATTTAAGGGAGGTGCTGCAACCTTTGCTGGCTTATCAGTTCTATGAAATTGATAAGCTGACCGGCAGGGTTCGGGAATTCTGGCCCGAATTCGGTGGGGAATACACGATAAAGTTTTTGAAGAGGGTTGAGGATCTTGCGTGGGACATCAAAGTATTCAGCGAGTCACGGCGGCTAATCTCATCCGGCTCCGGCGGCCAGATTAATATATTTTTGGCGGAGACAACACCTGATCTCAGTGAGGAGCGGAACGAGATTAAGCGGACGTTGCAGCTACACGGTTATCGCGTTTTACCAGACGAGAACCTTCCTTTTGAGGACTCCGCATTTGAAGAGTCGGTGCGTAGATACTTGGAACAGTCTGTCCTTTCGATTCATCTGGTTGGAGCAGACCACCTGAGCGCCCCGGCCGAAGAACAGACCCGATCAGCCATGAATCTCCGATATCAGTTGACCGCCGAGCGGGTGCGCAAACAGCATGAGATGGCGATGATCCGCGGCGACAGAGATCCCGCATACTCCCGATTGATCTGGATGCCGGGAGAATTGCAGGCGCGAACACCCGCCTACCAAGAGTTCATCGCTTATCTACAGAACGATCCCGCCGTTTACGAAGGGGCAGAAGTGCTTTCGGGCACCAGCATGGAAGATGTAAAAACCATCATCCATAAGAGACTCGGAGCCCGTCAACAGGAGGACACGGCCGACGGCCAACCCAAGCTTATCTACTTGATCTGTGATAGACAGGACATCGCTGCGACCGCACCTCTGCAAGACTACCTCAAGGGGCAAAAGTATGATGTGACTCTACCGTTCAAAGAAGGTGCCGAAATCGTCAGCGGTCACAAAGAGAACCTACGACGCTGTGACGCCGTGCTGATTTTCTACGGCCAAGCAAATACCGCCGAATGGAAGCTTAGAGACCTGCGCAGGGTTGATTTCTACCGTGAAGGAAGGCCGCTGCTCGCCAAAGGCGTTTACGTTAGCGGGCCGGAGACTGAGCACAAAAAGGCATTTCGTAGTGTTGAGGTTCTGGTAATGAAGAACTTCGGCGAATTCTCGCCAGAGTCTATCAAGCCGTTTCTTGAACAGATTGAGAAGGCTGGTACGGGACAGCACACTCGAGGAACATGATCATGAGCCGAGCATGCACAAACCCGTTCCCCGGTCTGCGACCTTTCGAGTTTCATGAGCACGAAGTGTTCTTCGGACGCGAGGAACAGTGTGAACAGATGCTTGGATTGCAGAAAACTCCCCCCACGTAAATCAAGCAGCGGCGTTCGTCAAGTTGCTCTTGGAGGCCAAGAGCCAGAGGGAGTTTCCCATCTATGTCGTGTTGACGATGCGCTCTGATTACTTGGGGGATTGCGCGAAATTTTGGGACCTCCCGGAAGCCATTAACGAAGGACAATATTTGGTCCCGCGTCTTACACGAGAGCAGTGCAGAGAAGCAATTAGAGGCCCGATCAAACTGCGCGGCGCAGACATCACACCGCAGTTAGTGAATCAAGTCCTCAACGATATGGGTGAAAGCCCGGATCAGTTACCGATTCTTCAACACGCGCTAATGCGTACGTGGGACAGATGGGAGGAAGATCAGCTAGAGAGTGAACCCATCGGAGTCTCCCACTACGACGCGGTCGGAAGAATGGGCGCGGCGCTATCGCTGCACGCTGATGAAGCTTACATGGAACTTCCGGATGAACGAAGCCAGCGAATTGCAGAGAGGCTCTTCAAGTGTCTCACCGAAAGGGGAGCCGATGATCGAGAAACCCGCCGCCCGACTGATTTGGACGAGCTTTGCGCCGTCACCGGGGCGGAAATCGAAGAGGTCAGGACCGTCATTGACGTTTTCCGGCAGGAAGGCAGGTCGTTCTTAATGCCCTCTGGAGGGACGCCGCTCACAAGAACCACATTGGTTGATATTTCTCACGAAAGCTTGATTCGCAACTGGGAACGGTTGCGTCGGTGGGTAGATGAGGAAGCGCAATCGGCGCGCATATACATGCGGTTGGCCGAGACATCCATCCTCTACCGCGAAGGCCGAGCAGCGCTTTGGCGCGACCCAGATCTGCAAATAGCTCTGCACTGGCGCGAACAAATCCAGCCGAATCAGGCATGGGCCAGACGTTATAATCCTGATTTTGAGAGTGCGATGAGTTTTTTGGAGGAAAGCAAAGCGCTACACGGAGTCGAACAGCATCAGGAAGAAAAGCTCCGCAAAGGTCAGCTTCAACGATACCGCTTGGCTGTCGCTGCTCTCGCGCTGATAACATTTTTTTCTGTGGCTTTAGCTTTATATGTGAATCAGCAACGACGGGAAGCCATAAGGCAAATGAAGATATTTCAAGAACAGAAATTAAACGCGGAGCGAAGAGCAAGCGAGGCCGAGGGAACCAAGCGTCAAGCGGACAACCTCGTGAATACTCAAAACCAAGATGCGAACTCTAATAAGTAGAGAAAATAAGCTTTCCAGCAGGGCAGCAATCGTATTTGCAAAAAGTTCAGACCTATTTCTGTGCTCGCAGAACTCGGCCATAGTACGCAACTTTATTTCACTACACTTGAAAACCCTCAACCTAGAATCAACAGCTTAGAGCCAATCCAGTACGCAACTTTATTTAGCTGCTACATGTTAGCGAACAATAAAGTCCACTTGTGGGGGCGGCTGGCGCCTTTGGTTGCGCCGGCGGTGCTGTTCGTGGTTGCCTGTGTCCAACTGTGGACGGCGGCGACTAGTGAGCTTTCGCCGTGGAAGGGCGGGGGGTTCGGGATGTTCTCGACGGTCGAGTCGCCTTCTTCGAGAATCATCCGCGCCTATTTGATAACGGGCGGTGTGAAGGTGCCGGTGCAGGTGCCGGAGCAGTACCGGAGGCTGGCCTCGCAGATCAGGACCAAGCCCAGCCAGCCGGCGGTCGAGGAGCTGGCGGCGGCGCTCGCGGCCCGGCAGTGGGCGACCTACAACGTCCTGCCGACGCAGGATCGGTATTACAGGCTTCACGAGAAGTATTTCCCCGGCTCGCCCCTCCCGCGCGACGGCGACGCCAGCCGGAGGCTGCGCCACGCCTCCGACCTCAACGAGCTCTTCGGGCAGATGCAGTGGGTCTACATGGTGAGGGGCGGCGAGCGGGCCGATCACCCGCTGGAGTTTGAGAGCGTGGAGGTCGAATGCCTGCAAATGAAGTTCGACCGGGCTAGAAGCAGGCTGGTGTTAGAGGCCGTCGTGAGGGCGGGACGGAAGCGGCATGGGAACACTCTCGAATAGCCTCCGCGCGAAGCCCGCGCAAGCGGCCCGCACCCTCTTGGGCGCCTTCGACCGCCTGGAGGTCGAGGAGCAGGCCGCGTTCCTGACGCTCCCGCTCCTGCTGCTCTACGTGGAAGACCACTGGTACGTCAAAATCCCTGTGGTCGTCCTGTCGCTCGCGGGCCTGCTCTTCTCGCCCCTGCGGAAGGGCCCTTACTTCTGGTTCGCCATCGTCTGCTTCACGGCGGCCGGGCTCTATTACGGCTGGGCCGACGCCGACAACCATAAATACCTGATCACCTACTGGTGCCTCGCCTTCTTCTTCGCGCGCCTCACGCCGAGCGAGGGCGCGTTGCAGACTTCGGCGAGGTGGCTGATCGGCCTGGCGTTCCTCTTCGCCGTCGTCTGGAAGTTCCTCACCCCCGATTTCATCAACGGGGACTTCTTCCAGTATACGTTCCTTTTCGACGAGCGCTTCAGCGGCAAGCTCAAACTCTTCGGCGCGCTCGCGCCCGACGCGGTCGACTACAACCTTCTAGCCAAGGGCGCGCTGACGGCCTACGACAGCCGGCTCTACGAAGTCGATCTCCTGACGAACCCGCGCTGGGGGCCGTGGGTCACGGGGCTGGTCTGGTGGACGCTCGTCGTCGAAGGGCTCATCGCCCTCTGCTTCCTGCTGCCGAAGAGGTCGCGGCTCGCGCCCCTCGGCGACGTCTGTCTGATACTGTTTCTGCTGTCCACCTACCTCGTCGCCCCGGTCATCGGCTTCGGCTCGATCATCGCCACCATGGGCATCATCCAGTGCGACGCCTCGCGCTGGAAGACGCGCCTCAGTTACATCGTCGTGCTCCTCCTCATGCAGTTGTACCGGCTCCCGTGGGCGTCGATTGCCGATTCGATGTCGCAGTGAGCGGCCGGCGGTCAACGCCGCAGCGCCGCCGCCGCCTGTTCGAGCAGAGGGTCGGCGCCGTGTGCGAGCGCCCGGCTCAGATCGTCGGGCGTGAGTTGATAACGGATGTCGGGCTCGACAACGTCCGCCGTCGCGCCGCCCGGCCCGAAGGCGGCCATCGAGGAGAGCCAGAAAACGATCTGGCTGCGCGGCAGCTGGTACGCCTGCGGGTAGCCGCTGTCGCTGCCCGACGCGCTCCCCATGAGCCGCACGTTCCTCCTCCCCTTCAGCGCGGAGAGTAACAGGCCCGCCGCGCTGCCGGTCCCGCCGTCGTGGAGGACGACCACCTGGTGCGGGTAGTGGTAGGCGCCGGGCTCTTGCTCGGCGCGGACGAGCATGAAGAATGGTTCCGAGAACGCGCCCTCATCCGACGCGAAGCCGGGGATCAATCTTTCCGCCTCCACGCGGATGAGTCGTCTCTCCTCGGCCGTCCACCCGACCCAGGACTCCGACCACTGCATACGGTTCCGCAACAGCTCGGTCCCGGCCGGGGGGCGGGCCGCGCCGTCCATCCGCACGAACGCCACGGCGACGAGTTGGGGCAGTTCGTCGGGGGGGATGAAATACCGGAGCAGCAGCGGGATCGCGTCCCTGTGCCCGCCGGGGTTGCCGCGCAGGTCGAGGATCAAGCCTTTCGTGTGTCGGAGGCCGAGCATGGCGTTGACGATGTCGAGCTTGAACCGCTCGCCCGGGAACATTCTGCTTCGCAGCGCCAGATACCCGACGGCCCCTTCGAGGATTCGCGTCTCGACCGGCAGGGTGAAGTCGGGGGTCAGGGCGTGGGGGAGGCAGTCGAGCGTCACCGTCCGTGCGTTTTTACCGTCCGCGGATTCGAGCGTGAGGGCGACTTTCTCGTCGAAAGGCTGTCCCGTTAAGGCCGCGACGTACTCCGTCATCTTCAAATATTCGAGGACGCGCGGCGGGTAGAGGGGAGCGCCCTCTCTGTGCGGGGCGAGGCGGGCCAGTTCGTCCCTTAACGTCGGCAGCGGCACGCCGTTGACGGACTTTAAGAAAGGGTGCTCGGCATCGAGGTAGCCGCGGCGGCCGGGGTCGAGACAAGCCACCCGCCCGCCCGCCTCGATCAGCTCGCACGGCAGCGTCTTCTCTGACAGTCGAACGCGGCTTGCGCCGAACGACACCCTCGCGTGCGCGTCGTCGAAGAGCGCGAGGATTTCTTCGAGCCTGAGCGCGAGCTGGCGCCGGCTGATGCCAACTTCGGCGGCGTCGGCGATGTCGTCCAGTAGCGGGCGGTAAGGCGTCTCCGATTTTGCGAGGTAGGCGTAGCGGTGTTCCAGCCACCACTCGAATCGGCGCAGGTCTTCCAGCGCGTCGGCGCGCGAGAGCCACCCGCTGCCGTCCGTTGGGAATTTTTGCCGGGGCGGTCGGGGCTTTTCCCGACGGCCGGACGGTTCCCTCTCGGCCCGTTGTCTCTGCGCGACGGCTTCGCTGTACGACCAGTAGCGCCGCGGGGTGCTCAACGACCAGCTACTCTTTTCTCCGCCCGCCGCGTCGGCCGTGAGGTGGCACAGGATGTTGAGCCCGCCGTTCTCCTCGCCGAGCAGAAAATTGAATCCCGCCGCGAAGCGATCCTGATAGGCCGGCCCCCATTCGGCTATCGCCCTCTCAATCAGACGCTCGGCGCTCACGCGGTTGATCGAACGGAGCCTCGCCCACTCACCGTCCAGCCAGATTTCGGGCCGCCCCTGCCTCCAACGCAGGTCTGCGAACGGGACTCTTTCCTGTCCCCACAACGGGTTCAGACCGAGCCAGGTCAGCGCGGACACGGCGACGGCCGCCGCGAGCAGGCACAGGACGGGCCACGGGACGGGGCGGCTCACGCGGAAGTCTTTCGCGTCGGAAGGTAGGGCTCGCACGGGTCAGGATTGTATCGCGCGGGCGGGGGTTCGCTTAAACAAATATATAAAAATGCTTGCTACTAACGCGGAATCTTGATATAAGCCGCCGCATGACATCCTCATTACTCACGCCCTTTAAACCCCTCGCCAAGATACTTGCCTCGCTCGCCCTCCTGCCGACCCTTCTGCTGACGGCGGGTTGTCACACCGGCGCGCCGCCGGAAGACCTTCCGCGCCCCCCGAAGGAGGTGCAGGCCGGGAACCCGCTCCCCATCCCGCAGACGCCGGAGGGCGTCGCCGTCATCAATCACATCAACTCCGTGTACAGCGTCGGCCCCGACGCCGAGGCCAACTATCAGGCGTCGCTCGGCGTGCTCCGCTCGCGGATGAACGAGAGCGTGAACATCCTTCTGACGACCTACGATCAGGTGGACAAGAAGTTCTACGGCGACCGCTGGGTGCTGGTGCAGACGCTCGCCGACCTGCGGGGCGTCGAGGCGCTCGACGGCCTGACGAGGATTGCGAACGAGCCCCTGCCGCAGAGGGGCCCGCTCTACGGCCACGAGATTTCCCCCTACGAGGAAGAGTCCGTCATCCGCGTGACGGCCATCAAGGGGCTGGGGAACCTCACCGTCCGCGACGACCACGCGGCGCGGACGTTGACGACCTTCTTCAACCACGCCGACCCCGCCATCCGCCTTGAGGCCATGAACGCGCTCGCGCAGGCCGCGCGCGAGGCGGAGCGGGAGAGGAGGGCCGCGCTCTTGCAGTTGCTCCCCAGGGACTACGCCTTCGACCCCGACCCGAGCAGCGTCCAACCGCCCGGCATCGCGGGCGAGAGCCCCGGCCTCCGCCCCTCCGGCCGCGGCCGCGGCCCCGCGCCCTCAAGACCTCAGTAAAATCTCTCGAGACCTCCGTGAACCTCGCAACCGCGGCCCACCTCGACCCGAAGAAGAGCCCTTATGAGAACAATCCTGACCTTGTTCGCCATCGCCGTCCCGGTTTGCCTGTTCGTGGCCTTCGGCGCGAGGCAGACCGACCTCCTCAGCCTCGACGACCCCGGCGAGCACTACTGGGAAGAGTGCCAGGGCGAAGGGTGCGACACCGAAGAGCGCGAGGAGTTGCACGAGTCCTACATGAGCGAGTGCTTCGACGAGTCATATTGCGGCTTGGAGGAGGTACGGGAGTTGGCCGGGAGGCGGGATTCGATCAACCCCATGATGGACGACTTCCAGGGGCGCGGCTGGACGGTCAGCGGCTGCCACCGCTGGGGCGGCTGTAACTACGCGCCAGGCGACAAGGGCGCCAGCGGCGACGCCGCCTTCGGCGCGCTCTGCACGCAGGCCTCCATCAACCAGCACTGGAACGATTTCGACTTCGACAAAGGCGACTGGGACGAGGGCTTCGGCTGGGACGACGCCTGCAACACCGACCAGCCGCTCGCCCGGACTTTCAACGCGCTCAACCTGCTCGACTTCTTCGGCACCTCCATGCCCGCCGGGAGCGGCAACTGGCTCCCGTGGTTCTACTCCTACTCGTCCGACCAGATCGACGAGCTCGACGCCCGCTGCGACTTCGGCCAGCCGAACGGCTGCACGAACGGGAGGACCTTCACCGGGGCACAGGACAACCGCACCGAGCTGTACTGGCCCTTCTACTACTCCAACCAGCTCAACGTGCCCTCGCGCGCCGCCGTCATCGTCCACGAGGCGCGCCACGCCGCCGGCAAATCTCACAACTGCGGCAACTGCCCTAACGGCTCGTCGTGCGACACCGACTGGGCCTACGGGGGCGCGAACTACCTCAACATCATGTACCTCTGGTGGGTGCGCGCGCAGGGCACCGGCCTGACCTCGGCCGTCCGGCAGATGGCGCAGACGCGCGGCAACGTGCTGCTCGGCAACCGCTTCTGCTCGGGCTGCCCGACGAATCAGCAGGTGCGCGGCGGCAACGCGCCCAACCCCAACGCCTGCTTCTCTATCCCGTAACGCCCGCAGACTCCCCGCGCCGCCGGGCCGCCGGCTTTCGGCCCGGGCGCGTCAGGCTCGCTATTGACAGAAATCCCCTTCGAAGCTATTTTGCCGCGGCTCGGAGTCGCAGTCACCGCCGGGTTGAGCCGATTTTCGGGCTCGCAGCCGGCGGCCGGGAGTCAGCACCTTAGCGCCCCCGTGAGGAGCGGTGCGCCGCCTTCGTCAGGAGCGAAGGCGCGGCCCCAGAGGAATATGTTTCCCGCGCTTTACGATTCTAGCTCCTGCTGATAAGAGTCGTGCCGCGCTAGCCTCACGTCATCAACAGGTCAGCACGTTACTTTCTCAATATAGGTCCTAAAGTGATGGTATCTAGGGAAGAACTTTATTGTTCGTGAACAGTGTTGTTAATGAACAATAAAGTCCTTACCTAAACAATAAAGTCCTTACCTAAACAATAAAGTCCTTACCTGCGCGGCTAGGTTTGCTCCTTCGACGGAGGTGATGAATTAATCCTGTCGATGCGCCTTCATCTCTAAAACATAATGCCGATTCTCAGACACACTGACACGACTCTGTTAATTTGGGACACTCTCAGTTCCGATCAAATGCATTGAGGCATCCAGTAAAATACGTAGTGACCGTAGCGTGAACCAAGCAGGTTATGGTGGTTGGTACGTTGAACGTCTAAGCTTCCGGAGGTCGGAGCTGACGTTCGCTCTATCAGTCCGCCTGCGTCCGTCCAATGCCTTACGGTGTGATGAATTTGCTGGTGAATAAATTCTGACAAAAGCTCTGTCAGAGGATAGGAAGTCTCTAAGTCCATCGGATGCCCTCCCTTTCCCGCCCGCGCCTGTGGTGGTGAGGGAAAGTGATGTGGCTCCCAACCGGCATCCAATTGTGTGGGCCGCGCAACCGTCCCCGCCTCCCCGACAGTGTAACTTAATAATATCAGCCAGCGGCCAACAAACTCCCTGTGCATCCCCATCACCTGAAGCCAGCGGTCGCCCCCCTGAGCAACGAAAGGCTTGAACCTTCGCCATGCCACTGCCCAAGTAGGATGAAAAGGGAGGTACTTACGATAATCATTCATCGCGTCAAGGCACGCGCTCACAAACTGATCGGGGGGTAGTTGCTGAATCCTTCGGCTCAGCCAAGTATCTACGGCGGGGCCGCTGGCCCTCGTGGGGAAGGATGCGAATGTCGCGTGCCCCTGCCGCTTCGCCCACTGAAAGACCGGCGTCAAGCCGTTGAGGTCCAAAATGCGCACCAGTGACTCGGATTTGTGAACCACTTGTCTGACATCGGGCGACCCACTGACGATGTTATTTTGGTTGACCCTAGCATCAATGAACTGTGGGAAGCGTGAAGTCTTGATATAGATTTCTTTATACCTGATGATGGCATCGCGCAGGTCTGAGTCCGTGCGCGGCGAGTTCATGAGAGCATCAAAAGAGTCCGCCCGTGCCTCGCACACACGGTGGTCGTGCATTATGTTGCGGGCCATGGAACGATAAGCCAAGTCATTCCGCCCGAGCCACGCTTGAATTGCTGAATCGTAAGGATGAGGGCCGTTTCGACCAAACACAGGAGGCATGCGTCTGAGTCACCAAGCTGTTGAATTTTCAACAATTGCGCGAGCTTTGTATCATGATGAAAATGATTCGTCAACAAGTCGGCGGCGCCTCGAATGCAGCCTTGTTCGCCACTTTACAGTGGTTCCCTATGCGGCTAGAATCGGCTTTTAATATGTTTCCCCTAACGCTGATTGTGCCGTAACCGGACGTTATAACCAGACCGCCGGGGGTTTTATATATGCACCGCGCAAATCAAGAGTACAGGCCGGTCGAAACGATGAGTAAGGTTCTGCTGCCTTGGCTCGACAGCGCCGATCAGGACACTCACCAACTTTCTCGCTGGCTCCAAGGGTATGACCTGCCCGCCATAGGCAGCGACGATGAACCTTATGTGTGGCTGCTTTACGGACTCCCTCCGGGCGGCGACTATCATCTGCGCGAGACCCAACTAGCTGAGCGAACGGCCCGTCTCATTAATGAGAGGCCGGACGTCCTCAGGCCGGGGGACATGCCCGAAAGACTCCTCTATAATCTCCTCTCTCTTTGCTCCGGGCTGAGTGCTCCTGATCAACTCGCCGAACCTCTCTACGCGATGTACGAGCGGCGCGCCCTCGAAGGCCAGTGGCTCGGCGTCGAACTTTACGACGCCCTTTTGTCTGCTCTCGTCCCGAATCAGGTGGACGACCGTCTCGCCGGTGTTTGGCGGCGGATGCTGGACGGCGAAGAACCAGAACCGCTTCGGGGCAATATGTACGACGGCTTCGAGGGTATCCTCTGGATGCCTAAATCGCGGCTCACGCGTGGCGAGCCAGACCTCGGGTCTCTAGGCCATGCGCTTTGGGTGATGTCACGCCATCTTGACGGGACTCCCCACTGCCGCCTGGAATTCACTTCTTTGCTCGATAAAGTCCAGGAGATTTATTTTGGTCACCCGACCTGGAAGACAGACCTACTGAACTTGGCGCATAAATATAATTGGGTGAGGTGGGCCGTAGAGTGCTTGCCGGACTTGTCATTCGTCGTCGAGGAAGTCGAACCGGCACTCGACCGGCATGCCGGCGGAGAGAAGATCACGCGCCTCATAGTGTGGTGGCCTTTTACGAAAGTCCTTGAGGCCGGCGCGGCCGCCGCAGACTTCCGGTTCAAGACTGAGAAGTCATTCTGCGATAAGCAGGTGTTTCAGGTGATTTTGCCGCAGCGTGAAATGCAATTTATCGTCGGCCTGGCTTCGTTCGTGGAGCCCTACCGAATTTACAACCCGTTCCCCAGCCCCGCCTCTGTCGTCGGCAATATTGCCGACGCGATGTCGGCCTATGAGGATAAGCTCGGGCGGGACGACCAGCGGAGCCAAATCCTCGAACGGGTACACAGGGATATTCTGGAAGAGGGTAGGATATACAGCTTTAAGGATTAACTAGCAGACTGCGCACCGTGCGGATGAACGGGCTGTGGTTGGGCTCCTTCACCAGGTAGACGACGTTCGGCGGCAGCGCCCGTACTTCGTTCTCGATGTCGTCGCGCTTTTGCAACACCGTATATAAGATGACGTTAATTCTTCGTGCCGTCTGGCGCTCGGCCAAACGTTTTAGGCACCTGAAGCCTGCCCTGTAGTGCTTTCCCACAATCACTTCCGCGGGAGCGGCGATTTCCGGGCTCGGGTGCGCCCAACGCAGCATGACGTCCATGATGATTAGGTCGGGCGCGTCTACCTCGATCGTATCAAGCCTATTATAAAAGCCCTGTTCCGAATCTATCATCTCTATCTTATACTCTACGTTCGATAATGCCTCCTCTAAGTCCTCACGAATCTCCTCCGCCTGGACGTGATCATCTTCGACAAGTAGGATTTTGAGGGTTTCCATCTCGCCCCCGCGCTTACGGAAAGATCAAGCGGACTTCCGTCACGTTTTCAGACGTGGTGGGAATAATTTTCAATTTGCCGCCGTGCGCCGCCATTATGTGGTGCACGATCCACAAGCCGATGCCCGACCCCTCGCCGGTGGTCAACTTAGCCTTCTTGCCCCGCCAATGCCGGTCGACGCATTTCGGCACCTCGTCGGCCAGGATCGGCAGCCCCTCGTTCGTGACCGAGATGAAAAAGCGCCTGTCCGCATCGAAGGACGCGGCGATGCGCACCACGGTGTTTTTGTAGCTGTATTTGCCGGCATTGTCCAGCAGGTTGTCGAGGGCCTGCTGGAGCAGGTCATAGTCAACTCTGGCGAGCACCTTACCCGTCGGCAGCGATGCCAGGCTTTCGCGGTCGACGCGGAAAGCGATAGGGTGGTTGGGGTCAGCCATGAGTTCACTGTCCGCCGCTGATTCAATCAACATCTTTCTAAGATCGTCGTACAGAAGGTTAGACAGGTCGGGCTGGAAGGTCTCCCCGCGCGCCAAGGTAGCGAACAGCCGGGTACTCATGGTGACCTTTGAAGCCTTGTTGCACAGGCCACGGACGGCTTGCAATTTTGATCTCAATTTGTTGTCGAGCGTCTCGCGTTTCAACACCTTCTGAATTCGGGACTGAGCTTGGAATATAGGGCTCTTTAACTGGTGCGCTAAGTCGTCATGAAACTGGCTGTGGATCACCTTCAGGTTAACCAAGTCCCGTTGGCTTCGGCTCATTTCATTTACCGTCTGTGCCAAGCAGATGTAAGAGGCCAGCCGCCGGCAAATCACCTCGGCGACCGCCGTTGCGTATTCGGGGAATGGGCGCTCTCCCGTCCGACATATGTCGAGCAGGCCATAGCACTTGCCCCGCAGGAAAATCGGGGCGGTAATCATCTGCTTCGCTGCGGGGAAGTTCTCGGAATAGTAGCGCTCAACGGAGCTGCCCGTCATCAGGCGCGCCCGGCCTTTTTTGATGGCATACGCCCTGGCCGACATGGCTTCTGATTCGTCAAGGCGAAACGTTGACTCCTCACGCGAGTTAAGTTCGGCGATGGTTCGCTGGGGCCAGGCTTCGCCATGGACGGCGAGGAAGTAAAGTTTCCGACCCTCCTCATCCACTAATCTTACGTCCAGAATGTCAGCCCCCGCGAGGGCGGAGGCGGCCAAGGCTAACGCCTTGCTACAGATGCTCGATTCGGCGCCAGTCTCCTCGGGCGCGACCAGGTCGAGAGCAAATTCGTCCAGCTCGTTAAAGCTCTGAAGCAGGCTGCCCCACGACAAATATTCTTCATACGCCTCACACTGCTTCAACCAACTAAACCAGTAATGACTTATGCGGGCGGCGACGTATTGTAAAAGTTCAAGATCGTACGGCGCGAAGTGCCGGCCATCTTTTTTAACCGTCAGGCATCGGATGCGGCCTAGAACCTCCCCGTTCGCAATTATAGGCACGGCCATAAGACTGAGCGGCTGAAGGTCTTGGTTCCCGTTAGTTTTCGGGCCGCCGTCGTCATCTTCGCCCCGGTGTGCGCCCTTACTATTAAAACCCAGATACTCGTCCCCGAGTTCTTCCCAGTCGACGAAGGGATGACTCAGGTCGATCACATGAACCGGAGTGGCCCGGGCCGGCAGACAGCCGCCCGCACCGGCATCCAGCCCCTTGCCATAACTGCCTTTAGTAAGTTGCTCCTGCCAAGTCGTGCCGACAAGCTGTAACACACCCGGGCCGTTGCTTGAGCCTTTCAGAAAAATCGACGCTTCGGCGCAGCTAAAAGTATTAGCGAGTTCTCCACACAACAGCGAGACATCCCTTCGCACCCGGCGATTAAGAGGGGCGCGGCTGGCTTTTCGGATTTCCGACCGGCTGAGGGTGATCTCGAGCTTCTTGAGCAGATTAAAGTGTACATTATCCCTGGTAACCTGACACAAGATGGGCACAATCGAAACCATGCCCTCGATCCGTGACATTGCCTCGGCATTGAGCGGGGCCGCGTGAGTGCTGAAGAAGCTTATCGCCCACTGCTCCTTATCCGAAGGATTCACAGGCACCGAGAAGACGCTTCTAACGTTGGCACACTCTAAGAACTCCGCGTCTATAAATAAGCGGGCGTCCGTCGCCACATCCTCGACGTATATGGACTTTTGACTCAGAATCGTTTCCCCGACCGTAGAACGGAGCGGTAGCTTCGAGTGGCACAACTGGCCGCCGGCGAACCACTGCGCTACAGCAACCAAGCGTTCTTCGCATGGGGGTGCCTGAAAGGAGGCAGGCGGCAGCGATTCCCAGATAACGCAGCCGGAGGCTCCCGCTTCGGCAGCCAGGGTTTTAAGCATGGCTGACAGGCTAGTGGCAGATTCCTTGCCGGTTGCCGCGGATATGAGGGCTGCCACGCTGCCATTCGCTTTATCAAGAGCGGCCGTGTCTACCGTCATGAAGCGCCTCCCCTTGGCCGGAGTCTCCAGCGATACATTGTATCAAATGCGCAGTTTGCGAGTATAGAAGACAAGTCGCCTGCGTTCGGAGAGGCCGGTGCGCGGGCGCAATCAGAGCAAGGCTGTTAATTGACACTGCCCGACGGTAAAGGTAAATTGCGAATGAGCGTTGTTTCTTATTATCTCTGTTCGGTCTAGAATGTTTCGGCGGCCGGACTTGCCGATAAGTTTTTACAAGCATCAGCCTTAAACCTTCCCCTTACGCGGGAAGGCAGCCCCTGATATTTCTCACTTATCGAGGCTTTCGTTCTCCAAACCTCTCACCCAGCATCGAATGCGCACGACGCACCTACAGGTGAGCCTATGAGCGAGAAAGACACCTATCTTGTGCTCGGCGGCGGCGGCATGATTGGCGCTCAGGTCATTCATGAGATCGCGTCCCAACTCAAGCCGCGATGGGTAATGATTTGCTCGAAATACCAAAAGGATATTCGTGAAATCATCGAGAATTACAAGCGCGAATTTCCCTACGTCCGGTTTATTCCCTTTTGGGGAGACGTATTTTTACGAGAGGAGTGGAACACGTTCGACCGAGAACGCAAGGTCACGCGTGAACAACTGTTGGACTCCGCCGAGAGCCGCCGCGCCCTGTACGACGATGTGTTCCACGACATCGAGGCGGCTTACTCACGCTCACAACTCGTTCGACTGATCCTCGATCACAAACCTGAGGTGATAGTAGACAGTATCAACACCGCCACCGCGATTAGCTACCAAGATGTTTTCAAATCCGCGGAGATCGCTTTGAAGGAATTTGACACGCTTGAGGAAAAAGTAAAAGCGGGTGACAGCGCCAACGCTAACGAGACTGACGCTTGGTTTAAATCAGCCAGGCAAGGCTTGGAGACCTTACTCATCAGTCAGTCCATCCCTCAGTTGATCCGCCACACCCTCTTGCTTCATCGTGCCATGAGAGAAGCCGGGACGCGGCTGTATCTCAAAATCGGCACTACGGGCACGGGGGGGATGGGGCTGAACATCCCTTACACTCATTCCGAAGACAAGCCGTCAGCGACCTTGATGACTAAGACCGCGATAGCTTTCGCTCACACGGGCCTGATGTTCTTAATGGCACGCACCCCGAATGGCCCGATCGTGAAGGAGATCAAGCCCGGGGCGATGGTCGGTTATTCAAACATTACCTGCCGCACAATCCGCGAACAAGGGAGGCAAGGCAAGCCGATATACCTCTTTGCCAGTTGTCACGAGCCGCTTAGCGAGACTCTGACCCTGCGGCAGCCAGAAAGTCAGTACGAGCGGTTTGATAAATTGAAAATGGTCGTGGTGGACACGGGCGAGAACGGCCTTTTCACGAAGGGAGAATTTGAGACGATCACCAACCTGTGGCAAATGGAGTATATCACTCCCGAGGAAATCGCCAAGCAGGCCGTTTTAGAGATTAAAGGCAGTAACACTGGTTACGATGCCATCGCGGCAATAGATAGTGCGATACTGAATCCGACTTACCGCGCGGGTTATATACGCCACTACGCGCTCGAAGAGTTATCGCTGTTGGAAGAGTATCAACTCAGGAAAGATGCTAAGTCGCCGTCAGTCGCACTCGGCCAACTCGGCCCGCCAGAGTTGGGGAAATTATTGTGGGAAGCTTACCTCATGAAACAGCGATTCGAGAAGTTAAGCAACGTTATTGAAAAAGATGGCGAGGTGCTATCTAATGAGATTTTTGCATATTTGCAATCGGAGATAGACATACGACACACCATTACCTCTATTGGATTACCGATTCTTGTTCCCGACGGCAGAGCCTTGCTCCGTGGCCCGTTTATCCGCATCCCGGAAAGCCCCGCCACGAATATTGTCACTCTAACGTCCGAAGACCTCGACACCTGGGCGAATAAGGGGTGGATTGATTTACGCCCCAAAAACTTTGAGCGTTGGCGCCAACGTTTCAAAAAAATGCAGCGGGAATCTAAACGATTAAGGGGGCGAGGCTCGGCGGCGATCACAAGTGAAGCTTATCTTTCAGATGACATCCAAATAGGTGCGATAGTGGCGTGGATATTTAATAACGAAGATTTTGGCTACAGAATCAAATGAAAACCATACATTAACGTCAGGACTTTATTGTTCAGTCAACTCCCGCCGTCGCCCGTTATGTTTTTTCAAAACCTTGCATTACACTCAAACTACTCTAAACGGAATGAGTGACGAGCCTATGACCCACGCCTCGAAGACGGGCCTCCGCGAAGTGTCACAGGACGGCGAAAGAGCTTCCGCCGCGCGGCCCGACGACTATTCCGCTGAGGTCTCTGAGGAAGTCGACCCGCGGATCACATACCCCTGCTATAAATCATTCGACGAGTTCCTCGACACCGCGCGGCTGCAATCGCTCGACGGCTACCTCACCGAGCGGATCTGGCGGCACGCGCGCGCGCAGGAGGACATCAGGTTCTACACCGGGCCGCACCGGCTGGAAGCGGAGGCCCCGGGCGTGCCGGGGTCGCGGATGATCTACCTCGCGCAGTCGAAGCTGCCGGACAGTTACTTCGACCTCGACAAGACCTGGCTCTGGGAGCCGACGGCGGCGGCCGAAGAGTTCTCCGAGCTGATGGACTTCATCGCCACGCTGCCTTTCAAGGCCACCGGGCGGATGCTCATCATGTACGACGAGGCGGGCCGGGCCGTCAGCGCGCACAGAGATCACGACCAGACCGAGACGTGCCACGAGTTCGTCTGGTTCCGCACCAACCTGAACAAGCCCTTCTACGTGCTTAACCACCGGACGGGCGTGAGGCGCTACGTCGGGTCGTACAGCGCCTGGTTCGACACCGTCAACCAGTTCCACGGCGGCGACGCGCGCGAGGGGCTGTCGTTCAGCATCAGGGTGGACGGCGTGTTCACCGACGAGTTCAAGAAGCGGATTCCGGTTTCCGCCTCGAACCCCGCGTCCACGCCCGCCCTCTGGGCCTGCCTCACCGGCTGACGGCCTTCGCGGGGGCGTGACACTTCGGGGCCGAAAATTCCCGCGCGGCGGCGGGCGGGCGACCAGGGGGACTCACATGAGGGCGCAGCCGGCAGACGGGAGCGGGACAGTCGCCGCGGCCGTTGACCCGCGGATCACATACCCCTGCTATAAATCATTCGACGAGTTCCTCGACACCGCGCGGCTGCAATCGCTCGACGGCTACCTCACCGGGGGCATCATGCGACACATCGCCGCCGGCCGCGACGACCTCTTCCTGAACGAACACCGCCTCGATGCGGCAAGCCCGTACCGGCCGGGCGTGCGCGAAATCTGGCTGACGCGGACGCTGGACGGAACCCCTTACAACTACCTCGCCCTCGACCGCCCGGAGTTGTGGCGGCCGACGGCGGCGGCCGAAGAGTTCTCCGAGCTGATGGACTTCATCGCCACGCTGCCTTTCAAGGCCACCGGGCGGATGCTCGTCATCTACGACGACTCCGGCGCGGCCGTCCCCGCGCACCGGGATCACCTGTGCAGCGAGGTCTGCCATGAGTTCGTCTGGTTCAGGACGAACCTGAAGAAGCCCTTCTACGTGCTCAACCACGAGACCAACGAGAAGCTCTACGTCGGGTCGTACAGCGCGTGGTTCGACACCGTCAACCAGTTCCACGGCAGCGACGCCTGCGACGGCCTGTCCTTCAGCGTCCGCGTCGACGGACACTTCACCGACGAGTTCCGCGCCCGCATCCCCGTGCCCCCCTACAACGCCGCCTCCACGCCCGCCCTCTGGGCCTGTGTGTAAGTTGCGGGTCAAAGGGATTTTAGATTTTAGATTTTTGATTGGCGATTGAAAGAGCGGGCGGACGCCTTCTTCTTCAAATCGCCAATCAAAAATCTAAAATCTAAAATCCCTTTGACCCGCAACCCGAGACTTGATTAAGTCATGGCGAGGAGAATCCGGCGGGGGCCTTTGAAGGGCATGCGGCCGTGGCAGGCGAGGAGGTTGTCGAGGACGAGGATGTCGCCCGTCTGCCACGGGACGAGAACCATCTCGGCGCGCGTCACGGCGCGCACGTGTGCGAGCGAGGCCGGGTCGAGCGGCGAGCCGTCGCCGTAGAAGGCGTTGAGCCTCAGACCTTCTTCGCCGGCGGCGGCGGTCAGCGCCCCGTAATCCTCCGCGTCGAGCGCCGACGGGTGGAAGCCTTCGGCCTGGTTGAACCAGACCTCCTCGCCGGTCGAGGGGTGGCGGGCCGTCGCGGGCCGCACCTCACTCAGGCGCAGCCCGCCGTCCGCCCCCCACTCCATTTGGATGCCGCCCGCGCGGCAGTAAGCCTCGACCTCCGCCCTCTCCTCGGTCTCGAAAGCCTCCTGCCACGAGTAGCCCGCGCCGGCCGCGCCGCCGAGGTTGCGGACGTACTTGACGCCCTTGCTTTTGAACCGGCCGACGACCTCGCCGTCGAGGTTCCCGAGTATCGAGCGGCTGTCGCCGAGCGGCGTCTCGCCGCCTGCGGCCGGGGCCGTCTCGCAGTAGAAATAAAGGTGGGCGGGCCAGCGGTAGGTGTAAGACAGCTCGTTGTGGAGCGAGAGCGAGTAGCGGCTCGGGTACTCGGTCGAGGTGTAGAGGCCGCCGCCCAGCTTCACGCGCGGCGAAGCGCCGCCGACGTAGTCGAGCGGCTCCCGGCCCGAGAACTCGCGCACGAACCGCGCGAACCCGTCCGCGCCCAAAGGCGGGAACCCGCTTAGGAGCAAGGCCCCGCACTCCAGCAGACGGGCGCGCAGTTCGTCGCCGCGCGCGCGGCACAGCGCGAAGAGCGTTTCGGCCGTCGGCCCTGCACCGCCCTCCGGCCCGACGACCAGCGGCAGACTCTTTCGGTTGAGAGACCGAGCCTTCATCACCTTCTTAATGACGCCGGTTGAGGGGCGGACTGTGCCGGCCGGTTCGACCTGCGACGTAACGCGAACCGGCCGGCAC
>JALZHT010000688.1 GCA_030860645.1 Acidobacteriota bacterium | reverse complement strand
CCGCCCCCCGGCCGCGCCGCCCGACTCCGGCGCTTCGGCCGCGGCCCGCATTCTGTGGTAAATTAACGAAGCGCGGCCCCTCGCCGCCGCCGCGCGTTGACATCCGCCCCGGACTCGTCGTAGAAGACTTGCGGCGCGCTCGACCGCAGCGCGCCACGGCCCGAGTTTTTCACCCGGGTAGACCGAACCCAGAAGGCACCCTCGAAACCTATGGTACGCCGATCTGATGACACGTTGCGCTGCTCGTTCTGCGGCAAGTCGCAGAACGAGGTGAAGAAGCTCATCGCGGGCCCCACCGTCTACATCTGCAACGAGTGCATTGACATCTGCAACGAGATCATCACGGACGACCAGCAGGCCGAGGCCGTCGCCTCGCGCCCGCCGCTCCCCAAGCCGCACGAGATCAAATCCTTCCTCGACGAATACGTCATCGGGCAGGAGGAGACCAAGAAGCGCCTCGCCGTCGCCGTCTACCAGCACTACAAGCGCATCGAGCTGACGCGCCGCCGCAGCGACGTTGAAATACAAAAATCCAACATCCTGCTCATCGGCCCGACCGGCACGGGCAAGACCCTGCTCGCGCAGACGCTCGCGCGCATGCTGTCGGTTCCCTTCACCATCGTTGACGCGACGACTCTGACCGAGGCGGGCTACGTCGGCGAGGACGTGGAGAACATCATCCTCAAGCTGCTCCAGGCCGCCAACGGCGACGTGGAGCGCGCGCAGCAGGGCATCATCTACATCGACGAGGTCGACAAGATTTGCCGCAAGGACGAGAACCCCTCGATCACGCGCGACGTGAGCGGCGAGGGCGTCCAGCAGGCGCTGCTGAAAATCCTGGAGGGCACGGTGGCGAACGTCCCGCCGCAGGGCGGGCGCAAGCACCCGCACCAGGAGTTCTTCCCCGTCGACACCACCAACATCCTCTTCATCTGCGGCGGCGCGTTCGTCGGGCTCGAAAAGGTCGTCGAGCGCCGCGCGCGCAACAAGTCGCTCGGCTTCCACGCGCAGGTCAAGTCCTCCGGCAGCCGCTACTCGGACGCGCTCGCGGCCGTCCAGCCCGAAGACCTCGTCCGCTACGGCCTGATCCCCGAGTTCGTCGGCCGCCTCCCCGTCACGGGCGTCCTGCACGAGCTGGACGAGGGCGCGCTCATCCGCATCCTCACCGAGCCGAAGAACGCGCTCGTCAAGCAGTACCAGAAGAAGTTCGAGTACGACAACGTCAAGCTCCGCTTCACGGACGACGCCCTCAAGGCCATCGCCCACCAGGCGGTCGAGCGCAAGGTCGGCGCGCGCGGCCTGATGATGATCATGGAGGAGCTGCTGCTCGACGCCATGTACACCCTCCCCGCGCAGAAGCGGATCAAGGAGTTCGTCATCACCCGCGAGATGGTCGAGCGCCGCCGCGCCCTGCCCGGCGAACCCCTCGCCGGCATCGACGAAGCCGCCTGAACCCACCGTTCGCTTCCCTACCCCGTAGCGGCGTAAAGTATCCGGGCCGGGAGGCCGCGCCATTATGGGAACCGCCGTCCGCAAGATTCAAAAGAACGTGGTCAACGCGATCAGGGTTTATCCGAGCGACCCTCCGCTGGTCGTCCACCTGCGACCCGTCATTGACATGACCGAAGACGAGTTCTTCGAGTTCTGTCGGGTCAACCGCGACCTGCGCATCGAGCGCAGCGCGCAGGGGGAATTGATCATCATGCCGCCGACCGTGTTCGAGACGGGCGGCCAGAACGCTGAGATCACGATGCAGTTGAGGCAGTGGGCGAAGAAGGACGGCACGGGGATGACCTTCGATTCGTCCACGGGCTTCACCCTGCCTAACGGGGCCGTGCGCTCGCCGGACGCGTCGTGGATTAAGAAGGAGCGCGCCAAAGCCCTGACCAAAGAGCAGAGGAAGAAGTTCGCCCCGATCTGCCCCGACTTCGTCATCGAGCTGCGCTCGAAGACTGACACCCTCAAGGACGTGAAAGAGAAGATGCGGGAGTACATGGAGAACGGCGCGCAACTCGGCTTCCTGCTCGACCCCAAAACGAAGCGCGTCCACGTCTACCGGCCCGGCGGCCGGGTCGAGGTGCTCGAAAACCCTAAAACTGTTGCGGCCGACCCAGTCCTCCCCGGCTTCACGCTCGACCTCACCGAAGTCTGGTAATTCGGCCCCGCCGCTCTTTTCCCTTTAATTTCCGGCCCGGTGGCGCGCCGCCGCGAAATGGTTTAAAATTCGGCCTACTTGCGGGGCGGGGCGAGCGCGGACTCGAACGGCTCGCCCCTTGCGCCATTTGCACTCTTAAACGAAAAGCTCTAGCGAGGTTATGGAAGAATACACTGATCGCACACCCACCGACATCGTGCGGCTGCCGATGGTGCCCATCCGCGATGTCGTAATCTTCCCTTTCACGAAGGTCGCCTTCAAGATCGGGCGGCCCGGCTCGGTGCGCGCCCTGGAAGAGGCGCTGGCCGCCGACCGCACCATCTTCCTCGCCACCCAGCACGACGCCTCCATTGACGAGCCGCTGCCGGCGCAGATTTACGGCGTCGGCACCGTCGCCCGCATCCTCCAGGCCCAGCGCCAGGAGAACGGGCAGACGAAGGTCGTCGTCGAGGGGCGCGAGCGCGCCACCACCATCCGCGTCGAGAACGACAACGGGGCCTTCACCGCCACCGTCCGCCGCGCGCCCGGCGTCCCCGAGTCGGGCCCGCGCATCGACGCGCTGATGCAGAGGGTCGGCCAGCTCGTCGAGCAGCACGTCCGCCTCGCGCCCGAGATGCAGACCGACGCCTTGCAGACGGCGCTGCGCAACACGGACCCCTCGCACCTCGCCGACGCGCTCGCCTCGCAGCTCAAAATC
>JALZHT010000081.1 GCA_030860645.1 Acidobacteriota bacterium | reverse complement strand
CCGGCTCGATGAGCATGCTGCCGCCCGTGCCCATCCCGACCATCTTGCCGAAGCCGAGCGACCAGCCGGGGGCGGGCCAGGTGCGGTCGGCGTCGAAGGTGATCTCGGAGGAGCCGGTCTTGCTCCACAGGCGCGAGTTGTAGACGAGCGCCAGCGAGACATCAATGCCGCGCCCCGGGAGAGAGAGCACGGAGGCGGTGAGCTGGAAGTTGCCGTTGCCGGCGCCGTCGTCGAGCGGGCCGCCCGGCGGGTCGCCCGGCTCGTTGCCGGGGTCGTCCGCGTAGAAGTAGTTGTCCTGGTTCCAGCCGTCGGGCGCGAGCATGGCCGCCGGCGCGCTGCTCGCGGCGGTCGCCGGCGGCGCGAATGAAGCGTTGACGAACATCGGCCCGCCGGCGAGGCGCGCCTGCTCGTTCCCTTTCGGCCGCGCCCTCTTCCTTTTCGCCGAGGCTTCGGGCGGCAGATCGTCCGTCGAGACCTCCTTCACCTGGGCCGGCCCTTCCTCGGCCCCCCCACGCCGCTCGCCCTCCACGACGTTGACGGTGACCTGCGCCTGGTGCCCGGCCCCTTCCACCGTCACGAGAAAGGCGCCGCGGGTGCGGGGCGCGAACTCGCCGCTGGGCGAGATGCGCGTCCTGCGGCCCCGCCCCGTGTCCTCGGCGTGCCACTTGAACTTGACGCCGCCGACCGTCCCGCCCTCCTTGTCAAAAGCCACGGCGGCGAACCTCACGCGCTCCCCCACGCGGGCGGTCACCTCGCCGCCCGGCGTGATCTCCACGCGCATGACGCGGGCGTCGCGCTCCTCCTGCTGCTCCTCCTCGGCGGCCCCGGGCCTGAGCTGGCCCGCCAGGACTTCCCGCAGCGCGACCGACCAGCCGCTGGAATCAAGCCAGAGGACAGCCCCCAGCCACGCGCCTGAAGCCAGATCCTTCAGGATCAATGGCGCAGCGGGCGTAGGAGTCGCCAGCAGCGACAGGCATAGCAGGAGCGAGAATACCCGCGCCGCGTGGCGGCGGAGGGAAACGGCAGTCAAGCGCGCGGCTTGTCGGAAGGCGGGCAGTCTAAAAAAGACATGTATCCGGGGGAGTGAGAGGAAGTGAGTGATGTGCGGCATGAGGCTGACTCCTGAAAACACATAGGGGGTTATAGTTACAGTCGCCTTCGGTGGTCTTACCTATTGCATACAGGGAGCCGGACAGCCCCTCTATCACGTCGCAAGTGGGGAGGTGAGACTATCGAAGGTGAAACGCTTGGCAGTTCTCGTGAGAATCGAGCCGACGGGGTGGCCCGGAGCACAGTTGGGAAGACGCGCGCACGATAACGGACAGACCCGAGCGCTGTCAATGAAAATATTCGGGCTTCAGTACATGTTCTATCCGGAAGGCAGACTTAGAGCCAAGTCCCCTTTGAGTTCAACGACTGCGCTCTTACCGCCGACACATAAACAGTCGGCACTAGCCCCTCTGTCGAGGTTACCGAGCAGGCGCTTGGCGATTACCGGTTAGAGGGGCATCATTGCCTTTGGTGAAGCATGCGATGGGAGCTAATTGGTCCCCGACGTTCACAGAGGCGTGCGCGCACCTCGACGGCGGGGTGGGAACCACTGTGCGGCGCGGGATGGGTAGGCTAAGTGGCGGCTGCTGTGGAGGGTGGTGGCGTATGAAAGAGAGTTAGCCGCATTGTCGCCGCTACTGTCGACTCAGACAGCATTCGGTGCCCGCTCTACAATGTGCTGCGCGGACTAATCTGCTTGTTATGCACCACCCCATCTGTGAAGGCGAACCGGAAGGATGCTATGCCGACCTGCTACGAGATCTACGAGACGTACCGGCGTGGCCCGGCCGCAGTCCTCCGCCTCTTCGAAGAAGCCCTCGGCACCAGAGCCATCTACGGCCCGCCTGACCCGGACATGCAGCAGCGCACCATCGACTCGCTCTCCGAAGAGATCGGCCGGCTCAAGCGTCAGGTCTCTCGGCTCAAGGCCGCGCTGGGCAAGGCACGCGGCGGAGCCGACCGACTCAGACGGCGCAACGCCGAGCTAGAGACGCTCGTCACGAAGGACTCTCATAACTCTTCACGCCCGCCGTCTTCGGATCCGCCGTGGGCCAAGCGAACGAGGAGTCTGCGCCGCCCGTCAGGTAGGCGACCGGGCGGGCAGCCCGGTCACGCCGGCCGCACGCTGCGGCTGACGCAGAAGCCCCAGCGGGTACTCACCCACAGGCCGCAGAGGTGCCGCCACTGCTCAAGCCCGCTCGCGGGTGCGCGCAGCACGAGCGTCGAGCGGCGGCAGGTCATCGAGCTGGTGCCGGCCAGACTGAGAGTCACCGAGCATCGGGCGGAGGTGGTGCGCTGCGCCTCATGCGGACGCAGGACGAAAGCCAGCTTCCCCTCAGGCGTGAGGGCCACCGTGCAGTACGGCCCCTCCATCCTAGCGCGTGCGCTCTACCTGCACGACTACCAGTTGCTCCCGTACGCCCGCGCGGCAGAGGCGATGCGGGAGCTGTTCGGCTGCGCGATGTCGGCCGGGACGCTCTCGACTGCGGTCAGGCGGTGCGCCGCGGGGCTGCTGGAGACGGAGCTGAAGGTCAAGCGCGGCTTGCGGCGCTCACCTCTGATCCACGCCGACGAGACGGGGCTGAGGGTCAACCAGCAGCTCGCCTACGTCCACGTGGCGAGCAGCTCGTGGTTGACGCACTACGCCTCGGACGGGCGGCGCTGCAAGGCGGCCATTGATGAGATCGGCATCCTGCCTTTTTACCGCGGCACCTGCGTGCACGACGGGCGGCCCTCCTACACGCACTACCCCGGCTGCCGGCACGCGCCGTGCGGGGCGCACCTGCTGCGGGAGCTGACCTTCTTCGAGGAACTGAGCGAGGAGACGAAGGTGTGGGCCTCCCCGCTCAAGGAGCTGCTGCTGGAGATGAAGGGCGAGGCCGAGCCGGAGGGCGGACCGAAGACAGGGAGGGTCGCGGAGTTGACGGCCCGCTATGACAGGCTGGTCGCTAAGGGGCAGGAGGCACAGCCGCCGCCGGGCCTGCCCGAGTGGGTACTTAGGCAGATGCGTAACCTGCTGCTGCGGCTAGCGCGGAGGAAGGAGGAGGTGCTGCGCTTCCTGAGCGACCCCACAGTACCCTTCGATAATAACTAGGCCGAGCGCGACCTGCGGATGGTGAAGCTGCAACAGAAGGTCTTGGGGTGCTTCCGCACGCAGGAAGGCGCGCGCCGGTTTTGCCGTATCAGGAGCTACGTCTCTACCGCGCGTAAGCAGGGGCGCGAGTGCTTCAAGCGCTCGGAGGGGAGTGCCGCGGGGAGCCGCTAAGTGTTAGAAAACCTGGTTGACGACCTTCTTCTTCTTCTCGTCCTACAGCGGCACCGCGACGGTGAGGCCGCACATGACGGGGTGGCCCCACATCTCGATGTACGCCGGCGACTCGCCAAAACAAATCAGAGATGCTATTATAACTAGCTTTGTTCTGACCGCCTCACTCAGCGGCAAGACAACCATCGGCGTCCGCCTGAACGACAGCGGCTTCTAACGGGCAGGCCCCGGCCCGTTTAACCTCGGTGGGGATGCGTGCGTCTGAATGCCCGCGCCCCGGCCCAGACCCTCAACCCGCACACCTTCTCTGGGAGCGGCCGCGCGCCCACGCTCGCGCGCCGCTTCCGCCGGCAATGTCTGTTTGAGCACCTAAGGAGTGGTATGAAGAAAGTTTCCTTTTTCCTCGCGATCGGAATCGCACTCACACTGACCCTCTTCACGGCCGCCCCGCCGCGCACCGCCTCGGCCCAGCGCGGCGCCAGAGCCACCGGCGGCGACAACCGACTGGAACGCGCGCGGGCCGTCAGCCTCGACATCCTCGCGCGGCGCGTCCATGAGCACGGCATCGCCGACGTGAGCGATCTGAAGACCAAGCGCGTCGTGGCCGACGACGAGCAGAAGATTCACACGCACGTCCAGCAGACCCACCGCGGCGTGCCCGTCTTCGGCGGCGAGGCCATCATCCACCTCAACCCCGACCACTCGCTCTTCGCTCTTACCGAGAACTTCGTCGATTTCGTGCGGGCCGACACGCGCCCCGACCGCACGCCCGAGGAGGCGGAGGGCGCGGCCCTCGACGCCTACGGCTGCCGCGACTGCCTGACGGCCGCGCCCGCTACCGACCTCCAAATCCTCCGCCACGAGGGCAACGACTACCTGACCTACCGCGTGCAGTTGCGCCGCGAAGACGGCACCGACGCCACGGCGATGCCGGTCTACTTCGTGGACGCCCACACGGGCAACGTCGTCTGGTCTTACGACAACCTCCAGACCGCCACGGGCTCGTCGCTCTACAGCGGCTCGGTGACGATCAGCACCTACTACAGGTCGAGCGCCGCGACCTACTACATGGAGGACATCGGGCGCAAGATCGGCACCTTCGACAACCGCAACACGACCTCCTCGACCTACCGCTTCACCGACACCAACGACATCTGGGACTCGTCATCGCAGCGGGCCGGCGTCGACGCCCACTACGGGGCGGCGAAGTTCTACGACTACTTCTACAACACGCACGGGCGCCGCGGTATCGACGGCGCCGGCGGCCCCGCATACTACACCTCGGCCGACGGCGTGACCGGCCTCATCAGTTCGAAAGTCCACTACGGGTCGGGCTACAACAACGCCTTCTGGAACGGCAGCTACATGACCTACGGCGACGGCGACGGCGTGACGTTCTCGCCGCTCGTCACCCTCGACATCTGCGGCCACGAGATGCAGCACGGCATCACCGAGCGCACGGCGAACCTCGTCTACTCGGGCGAGTCGGGCGCGCTCAACGAGTCCTGGTCGGACGTGTTCGGGGCCATGACCGAGCGCTACGCGCGGGGCGAGAGCAGCAACACGTGGCTCATCGGCGAGCAGTCCTACACGCCGGGCACGTCGGGGGACGCCCTGCGCTACATGAGCAACCCGCACCAGGCGAGCAACGGCGGCTACACGGCGGACGACGATCCGGACCATTACTTGGAGCGCTATACCGGCACCGGCGACAACGGCGGCGTCCACATCAACTCCGGCATCGCCAACAAAGCCTTCTACCTGCTGGCCGTCGGCGGCACGCACCACCGCGGCGGCTCGATGACCGGCATCGGTTCGGCGGCCGCATCCCGAATCTGGTACCGGGCGTTGACCAGCTACATGACCTCGAGCACGAACTTCAAGGGCGCGCGCACCGCGACCCTCAACGCCGCCGCCGCCCTCTACGGCTCCGGCAGCACCAACTACAACGCCGTCGCGAGCGCGTGGTCGCTCTGCGGCGTCAACTGACCTGAAGCCGGGCCGCCCTCTTCGATTTCCGGGGGCGGCCCGGCACTCACAGCGTCTACCGTCTTTGCTCCGCGGTACAAGCTCCAAGGCTGTTCGGGAAGATGGATTCCGGTATATTTTCGCCCCTTTTAACCGAAGCACGCCGTTGTTAATTAACTCTACGCGGGTGCCTCGTTCGCGTGAGCGGTCCTCACTCTCTGTGAACCGACATAATTTGTGATCGCACTCTTTTCGACGCCGCCCTTCTTTGTGCGGCTTGCGTCACTGTCAAAACAGGCGACACCTCAACAACCGTGGGTTTCGGTGTAAGGCACCTCGACCCCTCACAGCCTAGAGAAAGGAAGTTCACGCAGATGAGAAAGTTCCTCGCAGGTATGCTGGCGGCCTTCCTGGTCGTCGGCGGCACGTTCCTCGGCGACACCGCCTCCGCTAACAACTCCCAGAACCGCTCCGGCCGGGCCGAGCTGAGGGCCCGTAACCATCTCGCCGGGAGGGGCGTCGACGTCAGCCGGCTCCGGGCGAGACTCGTTGACAACGACGACCTGGGCATGTCCCACGTCCGCTTCTCGCAGACCGCAGACGGCGTGCGCGTCTTCGGGCACGAACTCGTCACGCACGAGAAAGCCGACGGTAAGTTTATCGAGACGAGCGGCGAGTTGTTCGGCGGGCCCGTGAACTCGACCGCACCGGCCCTCGGGGCGGCGGACGCCGTCCAACTGGCGAAGGCGGCCTTCGGGCAGGAGGCCGGGGCGGAGGCCGAACTCGTGATCTACCCCCAGGGCGGCGCGGGCGTGCTCTCCTACCTCGTCGACATCAAGAACACGGACGTCAACACCTCGGAGCCGCGGCGCGAGATGATCGTCATCGACGCCCTCACCGGCGCGGTCGTGGACAGGTGGAACAACCTCCAGACCTCGGCCACGAACGGCACGGGCCACGGGTTCTACGCCGGCCAGGTGACGGGCCTCCCGATGGACCTCACTTCGGGCACGTACTCCCTGTTCGACGTGCCGAACAACGGCAAGACGTTCGACTACCAGAACAGGACGTGCAGCATCATGGGCTGCACCAAGACCGGGAACATCTACACCTCGGCGGACAACATCTTCGGGGCCACCGGCATCCTCTCCGACCGCCAGTCGATCGGCGTCGACGCCCACTTCTTCGCCGAGCGGACGCTCTCCTACTTCAAGAGCACCTTCGGGCGTAACGGTATCGACAACAACGGCAACACGAGCCTGCGGTTCGGCTTCATGGTGTCGCGCACCCATTACGGCAACAACTACAACAACGCCTTCTGGGACGGCGCCTCGATGACCTACGGCGACGGCGACGGCGCGACCTACCGCCCCTTCGACGCCGTGGACGTCGTCGGCCACGAGATGATGCACGGGATCACCGAGCGGACTTCCAACCTCACCTACTCGAACGAGTCGGGCGCGGCCAACGAGTCCTTCTCCGACATCTTCGGCCTGGTGGTCGAGTACCACACCGGCACGCGCATCGGCTTCGGGGCCGTGACCTACCCGGCGGATTTCTGGATCGGGGAGGACCTCTACTACTCCAACGACCCCGCCAACCCGACCCGCGGCATCCGCAACATGGAAGACCCGCACAAGGAGGGCGACCCCTGTCACTACACGGAGCGTTACACGGGCACCTCCGATAACGGCGGCGTGCACATCAACAGCGGCATCATGAACAAGATCTTCATGCTGCTGGCCTTCGCCGTCACCAACGGGCGGAACCACAAGGACGTGGAACTGAACGGCGCGAACGCGACCACGGTCACCGCGATCGGCTTGGACGACGCGGCGAAAATCGCCTACGACGCCGACACGAGGTACTGCACCGCGTCGGACACTTACGCGAAGGTAGCCAACGCCTGGATGAACGCCGCCAAAGCTCGCTACGGGGCCGGCACGGTTCAGGCGCAGCAGACCTTCAACGCCTGGAAGGCTAGTGGTGTAACACCGACCATCACCCCCTAGTGACCTTGACAGGACTGGAAACGTAAAGCGGGGCGTCCGATCCGGGCGCCCCGCTTTACGCTCGCGGCGAGCAGTCTTTTGATGACGCGCTCCCGGATCGCCCAGACCGCCTCGCCCAGCGAGCGCAAAGTAGGGGGAGCATCCCGCCGGTCCCGTCGAACCATGAAGTCTCGTACCTCTTCAATCCACCTGGCCGCCGGAAAGTCTCAGCGTGTAGCGGAACTGGTCGGCCCGCCCGTGTGGGTTCTCAGCCTTCGGGTAGGAGAACCGCCACCCTTGCGGTGCGGCCCTTGATATGAGCCGCCCTAATTCCCTCTGTTCTTGGCTGGTAAGCCGCCCCGCGCACTTCCCGGCCCGGTTCTGCCGCAGAGGTTAGCCTTCATCCCTTCCACCGCCACGGGCCGGGGCAGGACGCACAGCCTAACATTACTTCGTTCGGCCAACCATCCGGCCCTCGCAGCTCTTAACGCACGAGCGCCCGCGCGCGGTCCACCAACTCCCGCAGGCGCTCGGGCGGCTGCACGCCGGAGAGCGCCAGCCTCCTGTCGGCGACGAAGGCGGGCAGGCCGCCCACGCCGAGTTCCGCCGCCTCGCGCTCGTCGGCGAGCACGCCGGGCTCGAACGCGCGCGCTTCGAGGGCCTCGCGCAGCCCCAAGGGTTCCAGCCCGAGTCGGCCGCGAGCTTCAGCAGCACGCCCGTCTCGCCGATGTCCTCGCCCCGGTCGAAGAAGGCGCGGAAGACGGCCGCGTTGTACTCGTCGAACCCCCCAGCGAGCGCGCCCTGATGCGCGAGCGCGGCTGCACGGGCGGCGGGCGCATCGTGACCCCTAGCCACTCGGCCAGCGGGTAGACCGAGCTGCGCCAGACGCGCCTCAGGTACTCGCCGTTCGGGTCGAGCGCCGGGACCGGCTCGGGCCTCAACTCGAAGGCCCGCCAGACGACCTCGTCGGCTGTAAGATACTGATTGAACACTTGAGCGCCTGAGAGTTATACTAACGGCACCCGAAAGGGGAGTAGGTCGCCCGCACCGCTTGCGGGTCCGGTGAGGCCGTCAATACGGCGCCCGACGTGAAGGCGCCCGGCGCACCGGGGAGAGCCAAAACTTACAGCTCGATGACCAAGACCTTTTGCGGCTGCACGCGGCAGCGCAGGAGGTCTTTCCTTTTTGCGCCGCCGCCGCAAGTCACGCTTGCGCTGACGCGCGAAAGGGAAAGGGCATGACCGAGATCCCCCGCCCGCCGAACCGCGGCCGTCTTATCCGGCCCGCGCCGGCGTCTTCACCCACCCTCCCTGACACCCGCCCGAGCGTACACGCTCGCCCGCCCCGCGCCGTCAGCCTCCCGTGCGTGTCAGACGTGTGCCCGACGCGAGGAGGTGAATGATGAAAGCGCCCTCGAAAATACTGATCGCTTACGACGGGTCCGCCTGCTCCGACGCGGCCCTCCAAGATTTACGACGCGCCGGGCTGCCCCCGGACGCCGACGCGGTGGTCCTGACGGTGGCTGACGTCATCGTCCCGCCGCCGGATGAGGAACTCCCGGGCGAGCCTGCGGTCCGCATCCCCGAGCTGGAGCGGCACGCCCGGGAGAAGAGGGAGAAGGCCGTCAAAGAGGCGCGGGCTTTGTCCGAGCTCGCGGCGGGGCGAGTTAAAGAAGACTTCCCGGGTTGGCGGGTGAAGGCCGAGGTGGACTGCGGCTCGCCCCCCGTGGCGTTGATCATGACGGCCGACCGTCTGCAAGCCGACCTTATCGTCGTCGGCTCCCACAGGCACGCGGTGGCGGGCGGGCGCCTCATCCTCGGCAGCACGTCCCAGCGGGTGCTGTACGACGCGGGGCGCTCCGTGCGCGTGGCGCGCTGCTCCGATAGGCGGCGTGGGGGCCCGGTGCGGATAATCGTCGGGTTCAGCGGCACGCCGGACGCGGACGAGGCCGTCTCCGCGGC
>JALZHT010000687.1 GCA_030860645.1 Acidobacteriota bacterium | reverse complement strand
GCCGAGGTCTTCGCCGCGGCGCTCAGCGAGTCGCAGCGGGCGCGCGTCGTGGGCGAGACGACGTGCGGCTGCGTGCTCGGCATCCGCCGCCGCCACACGCTCCCGGATGGCGGCGTCCTCGACATCAGCGAGATGGACTACCGCACGGCCGGCGGCGCGCGGCTCGAAGGCGCGGGCGTCCGCCCCGAAGAGGAACTCGCGCCGACGCGACACGACCTCCGCCGCGGGCGCGACCGGGCGCTGGAGCGGGCCGTCGAAATCGTCAAGGCTGAGGTTAAGCGGAATCAGGGTTGAGGCGGCGCTCCGAACCGGCTCGCCCGGCGGCTTCGCCTAGTCGCGGCGCGCGCGGTCGTCGAGGTCGAAGAGCGAGCGGAGGGCGCGGCGCAGCGCGTCGTCGCCGGAGTTCTCCAACTCGTCCAGCTCCTCCGGGGTGGCGCGGCCGTCGCTGGCGTCGTTGATGCGCTGCCACATCGCCTCGCGCGCCTTGAGGAAATCTTCGGGCAGGGGTTTGCCGCAGTAGTTGCAGGCGGGGCTGCCGAGCGCGACGAGGCGGCGGCGGCAGTGCGGGCAGTTGCGGTAGTCGGGCGGCTCGCGCGGCCCGGCCGCCGCGCCGCAGTTCGGGCACTTGGTCGCGCCCTCCGCGTAAGCCCCGTGGCAGTATTCGCAGACGGTCGGCATGATTTCGAAGGGCCGGCGCCCGCCCACCGGCCCGCGACTTCTCACGGGGCGGCCGTGCCGCAGTTGGCGCAGAACTTCGCGCCGGGCGCGAGCGGCGAGTCGCACTTCTCGCACTTCTTCGGCTCAAGCGACGTGCCGCACTGCGGGCAGAATTTCGCGCCGGCCTGCACCTGGTTCTGGCAGTTCGGGCACTGCGCGGTCGCGCCCTGCGGCGACGGCGCGGGCGTCCCGCAGTTGGCGCAGAACTTCGCGCCCGCGGGGTTCTGCGTCTGGCACTTCGGGCAGGCGACGGTCTGCTGCGCGGCGGCGCCCCCGCCCTGTTGCTGCCCCCCGCCCTGCTGGCCGCGGCCGCCGATGCCCTCGGCCATCATCTGCCCGAAGCCGAAGCCCATCCCGAGGCCCATCCCCTGCCCGGCCGCGCCGCCGGGCTGGCGCGCCGCGTCCTGCATCGACTCGGCCGCCTTGTAGCGCATGTAGCGATCCATGTCGCCGAGGGCCGACATCGACGCGCGCTCGTCGATCTTCTTCTGCACCTCCTCGGGCGGCGTGATGGCCGAGATGAGCATGTCGACCAGCTCAAGGCCCTGCTTGCTGAAGTCCTCGGCCACGCGCGCCTTGACGCCCGCGGCCAGCTCGTCGTAGTAGGCCGGCAGGTCGAAGACCGTCTTCAGGTTCTCGCCGAGCAGGTCGTTGAGGCGCGAGACGACGATGTCGCGCAGGTACTCGCCCAGGCTTTGCGTCGAGACGATCTGGCGCGTGCCGACGACCGAGCCGACGAAGAGCGCGGGGTCGGAGACGCGGAAGGAGTACTTGCCGAAGGCGCGCAGCCGCACCATGTAGAGTTCCGAGTCGCGGAACGGGATCGGCTCCTTCGTCCCCCACTTCATGTCCTGGAAGGTGTGGCGCGCGACGAAGACGACCGCCGCCTAGAAGGGCGAGGTGCCGCCGAAGGGGATCGAGAGCAGCCGGGTGAGCAGCGGCACGTTCATCGTCGTCAGCGTGTGGCGGCCCGGCCCGAAGGTGTCGAGCGCCTTGCCGTCGCGGTAGAAGACCGCCGACTGGTTCTCCTGCACGATGAGCTGCGCGCCGATCTTGATGTCGGCCGACCCCGAGGGCGGGACGCGGTGGATGACGTGCGACCCCGTCGGGTCGAGGAACTGTATGACTTCGATTGCCATCTGGCTGCTTCTCCTTAAAGAATTTTTGATTTTAGATTTTTGATTTTCGATTTGCGGAGCGGGCCGACGTTGTCGTCTTCAAATCGCACATCAAAAATCGCACATCAAAAATCTACTTCCTGAGCTTGATACGGCCGTTGACGACGCGGATGAGCAGAGGCTCGCGGCCCGCGCCGAGGCGGCCGACGACGTGGCTGCCGGCCGGGGCTTTCAGGACGCGGAGGCCGAGCCCCTCGTCGGCCTCGATCTCGCCGTCCACGGTCTCGGCCTTGAGGGCGGCGTCCGGCTCGTCAGGGAAGTTGACCTCCACGTCGCCGAGGTTGACCTTGAACTCCTGCGGCCCGCTGCGTTCGGCGTGCTCGTAGACGACCTTCGTGTCGCCCTTGATGACGGTGCTGCGCACGGTGCCGGTCACGTTGAGGAACTCCAGCTCGCCCGCCTTCACGTCCACCACGACCGTGCCCTCCAGCCCCTCGACCCGCACGTCCGAAGCGTCCGCGGAAATCTCCACCTGGCGCATCCCGCGCGGCAGCTTAATCTCGTAGGCGACGCTGACGGGCGTGCCCGGCCCGCCGCCGCTCATCAGCGAGAGCCGGTCGTCGCCGCGCGCGGCGAGGACGGGGAGGCGGCCCCGCATCTCGCGGCTCCCGCCGCGCTTGACGACGCGAACCTCCGCCTCGTCCTCGTCCCAGCCCTCGACCGAGACAGGGCCGCTGAAGTTTTTGACGGAGAAGGCGGTGACGCCTTCGAGCGGGTAGCTCTTCGTGATGGCGGTCTCGTCGCCCGAGACTTTCGCGCCCGCCTCGTCGAGCGGGCGGGGCACGCCGGACGCCTCGACCGCCTCGCGCACGCGCTCATGCAGGTCGGGCGGGACGGGCGGGACGAGTCCCTTCTCCGCGGCCCCGCCCTTCTTGATGACTACGACCGGCGACTCCTTCGACCTCAGCGCGGAGACGAGCGCCAGCGTCCCGAGGATGCTGACGGCGGCGACGGCGACGAG
>JALZHT010000686.1 GCA_030860645.1 Acidobacteriota bacterium | reverse complement strand
GCTGAAAAGCGCCGTGTTGACGCCAATCCCCAGCGCCAGTGTCAGCACGGCGATAAAAGTGAAGCCCGGATGCTTCAGCAGCATCCGCGCGCCGTAGCGCAAGTCTTGCCAGAGACTCATGTGAGACCTCCGTTTCACTCGTACCTGAGCGCCTCCATCGGGTCTACCTTCGTCGCCCGGCGCGCGGGGACGTAGCAGGCGAGGAGGGCGGCCGCGGTTAATAGGGCGGTGACGCCCGCGAAGGTCGTGGGGTCAAGGGCGCTGACGCCGAAGAGCAGGCTCGACATGACCCGCGTGACGGCGAGCGAGCCGGCCAGCCCGAGGCCGACCCCGATTAAAGCGAGGCCCATCCCCTGCCTGATGACCAGCCTGAGCATGTCGCCGGGCCGCGCCCCGAGCGCCATGCGGATGCCGATCTCGTGCGTGTTCTGGGAGACCGAGTAGCTCATCACGCCGTAAATCCCCACCGTCGCCAGCAGCGCCGCGACGGCCGCGAAGACCGTCAGCAGCGCCATCGAGAAGCGGCGCAGCGCCAGCGATTCGGAGACGATCTGCTCCATCGTCTGGACCTGGTAGACGGGCTGCTCGGCGTCTACGGCCAGCACCTCGCGCCGCACGGCGGCGGCCATGTCGGCCGGGTCGTGCGCCGTGCGCACCACCAGCGAAATCCCGCCCATCATCCGGTTCATGTACTGGTCGGGAATCTGTGCGAGCGTGAAGTAGAACTGCGCCTGGAAGGGGGCCGCCGCGTCAAGCCCGAAGTGTTTGACGTGGCCGACGACGCCGACGATCTCGGCGGCCGGGTACTCCCTGAAGAGTTGGAAGCGTTTGCCGACCGCATCCTCGCCGGGGAAGAAGCGGCGGGCGAAGTCCTCGTCGACGAGGGCGACCATCGGACTCCCCCTCGTGTCGCGCTCGGAAAAGTAACGGCCCTTCAGGAGCGGGATGCCCATCGTGCGGAAGTAGCCGGGCGTGGTGACGTACTCGACGGCCGTCGGCTCCTCCCCCATCTTGGGCCTGGGCTGGCCCTCGATGAGGAACGAGGTGGTGCCCGCGCCGTAGATGGGCAGCCCGTTGGAGAAGGCCGCCGACTCGACGCCGGGCAGCGCGCCGATCCGCCGCTGTAACTCGTCGAGGAAGGCCAGGGCCTTCGCCCCCGGGTACTTCTCCGCCGAGAGCGACATCTGCGCCGTGAGGAGTTTCTGCGGGTTGAAGCCGGCCTCGACCCTGCGCACCTCGGCGAAACTCTTAATCATGAGGCCCGCGCCGACCAGCAGCACCAGCGCCAGCGCGACCTCGGCGACCACGAAGGCGCTGCGGGCGCGCGAGCGCCGGCCCGTCGAGCCTCTCCCGCCTTCCTTGAGCGTGTCGTTGAGGTCGGGCTTCGAGGCTTGCAGCGCGGGGACGGAGCCGAAGGCGATTCCCGTCAGGAGCGAGACGAGCAGCGTGAAGCCGAGCACGCGGCCGTTGACGCTCGTCTCCTGGAGCCGGGGGATGCCCTCGGGGATCATGCTCGTCAGCAGGTCTGTCCCCCAGAGCGCGAGCAGCAGGCCGAGGGCGCCGCCCAGCAGGGCCAGCAGCACGCTCTCGCTCAGGAGTTGGCGGACGATGCGCCCCCGCGTCGCGCCCAGCGCGATGCGGACGGCGAGTTCCTTGCGCCGCGCCGAGGCGCGCGCCAGCAGTAGGTTCGCCACGTTGGCGCACGCGATCAGCAGGACGAAGGCGACCGCCCCGAGCAGGATCATGAGCGGGGGCCGCACGTCGCCGACGACGTTCTCGTAGACGGGGACGAGCGTGACGCCGTGGCCCTGGTTGGTCAGCGGGTACTCCGCGCCCAGTCGCTCCATGATCGCGCCCATCTCCGCGCGCGCCTGCTCCAGCGTGACCCCCTGCTTCAGCCGGCCCACGGCGTAGATGCTCGGGTGGCTGCCGCGCTCGCTCATCGCCGGGTGCGTCCACGAGCCGAGTGGGACGAAAAGGTCGACGGGCGAGTAGTACTCGAAGCCGGCCGGCGCGACGCCGATCACCGTGTGGCTCTGGCCGTTCAGGAGCAACCGTCTGCCGACGACCGAGGGGTCGCCGCCGAAGCGGCGCTGCCAGAAGCCGTGGCTGAGGACGGCCACGGCCTCGCCGCCGGGCCGATCCTCCTCGGGCGCGAAGTCGCGGCCCGCGGCGGGCGCGACCCCGAGGGTGTGGAAGAAGTTGGCCGTCACCATCCGCCCCTGAAGCCGCTCGGCCTCGCCCGCGCCCGTCAGGTTGAAGCTCGTCACGCGGGAGGCGGCGAGTTGTTCGAAGACCCGGTTCTGCTCCCGCCAGTCGGCGAAGTTCGGGTAGGAGACGGACGAGTCCTGCTGCTGGAAATTCTCCATCACGAAGACGAGGCGGTCGGGGTCTCGGTAGGGGAGGGGCCGCAGGAGCACCGAGTTGACGACCGAGAAGATGGCGCTGTTGGCCCCGATGCCCAAAGCGAGCGCCAGCACCGCCACGCCCGTAAACCCCGGCGTCTTCCACAGCGTCCGCGCCCCGTACCTGATGTCGTTAAAAAGTGTGCCCATCTTGTGAATCTCAAAAGCCGTGAATCGTCAATCGTCAATCGTGGCCGGGCGTCAGGCCGCCCGGGCGGTAAGCCGTAAGTCGAAGGGCGCGGGCCTGCTTTTTCGATTTACGATTCACGGTCTTATTCGTACCTGAGCGCCGTCATCGGGTCGACCCGCGTCGCGCGGCGGGCCGGGACGTAGCAGGCCAGCAGCGCGACGAGCAGCAGGAAGAGGGAGAGGCCGACGTAGGTCAGCGGGTCGGTGGCGCTCACCTGGTAGAGCAGGCTGCGGACGAGGCGCGTCAGCGCGAGCGCGCCGACGAGGCC
>JALZHT010000080.1 GCA_030860645.1 Acidobacteriota bacterium | reverse complement strand
GCCTCAAGGTGATGTCGCGCAACTCGGTCTTCCGCTACAAGGGGCGCGACGTGGAGCCGGCCCGCGTCGCGCGCGAGTTGGGGGTCGGGGCCGTGCTCACGGGCGCGGTCGCGCAGCGCGGCGAAGACCTCGTCGTCAGCGTCGAGCTGATCGACGGGCGCGACAGCACGCAGCTCTGGGGCGAGAAGTACAACCGCAAGCTCTCGGACGTGCTCGCGGTGCAGGAGGAGATCGCGCGCGAGATCGCGGCCCACCTGCGCTCGCGCCTGCGCGGCGGGGCCGCCCCCGCCGACCCGAAGCGCCACACCACCGACGGCGCGGCTTACCAGGACTACCTGCGCGGCCGCTACTTCTGGAACAAGCGCACCGAGGAGGGCTTCCGCAAGGCCGTCGCCTACTTCAACCAGGCCATCGAGCGCGACCCCTCGTACGCGCTCGCCTACGCGGGGCTGGCCGACACTTACTCGCTGATGAGCGACTACAGCATCGTCCCGCCGCGCGAGGCGATGCCGAAGGCGCGCGCGGCGGCCGAGCGCGCGCTCGCCTTAGACGAAGGCTTGGCCGAGGCGCACACCTCGCTCGCCTTCGTCCGCATGGCCTACGACTGGCAGTGGGAGCAGGCGGGGCGCGACTTCGAGCGCGCGCTCGAACTCAACCCGAACTACGCGACCGCGCACCAGTGGTACGCCTCCTGCCTCGTGCAGGTCGGCCGCTTCGGCGAGGCGCTCTCGGAGATTAAGCGGGCGCAGGAGCTCGACCCGCTCTCCTCGATCATCGGCGCCAACGCCGGCCTCTACCTCTACTACGCGCGCCAGTACGACCGCGCCGCCGAGCAGTTACGCAAGAGCCTCGAAGTGGACGGGCAGTTCGGCGTCGCGCGCCTCTACCTCGGCTACGTCTACCTCCAGCAGCCCGGCCGCACGCAGGAGGCCGTCGCCGAGTTCCAGAAGGCGCGCGACCTGATGGGCGAAGACCCGGAGACCCTGGCGGCGCTCGGCCACGCCTACGCCGTGGCGGGCCGGCGCGCCGACGCGCAGAAGATTCTCGACCAGTTGCGCGAGCGTTCCGCGCGCGGCTACGTCTCGCCCTACTTCATGGGCGTCGTCTACGTGGGCCTCGGCGAGCGCGACCGCGCCTTCGAGTGGCTGGAGAAGTCCTACGCGGATCGCCACCCCGGCATGATTCTTTTAAAGTCCGACCCGCGCTTCGACGCCCTCAGCCGCGACCCCCGCTTCTCCAGCCTCATCCGCCGCATCGAGCAGCAGGGGCCGTGACCCGGCGCGAACTTGTCCTCGGGCGGAGGGCTTCGGCGGGGCGGGGATGCGCCGCGTCTCGACGAGGATCACGCCGCGCGGCTCGGCCGCTTCGAGTTGCAGCCTGATACTTCTCCACTCCCCGGTGCGGGACGATTTGGCGTGGACGGTGATTTCGTTATCCGTCGCCCGTTCGACGCCGCCCAGTTCCAACTCCCCGACCTCCCGGTAGAGTTTGAAATCTTCGAGCGCGCGTTCGTCGGCCGACTTCCGGGCGAGCGCCGGGCGCGCGAACCTGTCTTTGGCGAAGCCGCCCATCAGGTAGACGTTCCCGGTGTTGAATGAGCCGAGCCATTCGAGCAGGCGCAGCCCCGCCGGCGTGTTGGGCAGCACGCGTTCCGGGTCGGGCGTGTCGAAGGACGTGGCCGTCAGCCCCTTCGCCGCGAGGGGGCTGACGCTCAAAGTCTTCACCTCCTTCAGAGCCGAGTCCCAGAGCTTAACGCCGCCGTCCGCCCCGCCCGTGGCGAGCAGCCGGCCGTCGGGGCTGTACCTCACCTCGTCCGGCTCCCTGGCGTGCGCCGCGGCCTCGCGCAGGACGCGTCCGGCCCCCGCGTCCCAGAGCTTGACCACGCCGTAATACTGCCCTTTGGCCTCCTCAACCCGCGCTTCGCCGGTCGCCATCGAGCGGCCGTCGGGGCTGAACGCCAGAGACACGAACTGCCTCGTCAGCCCCTCGACCGGCGGGTCGTCAACCGTGCGGACGAGTTTACCGGAGGCGACCTCCCAAAACTTTATCTTCATTTCGTCGGCCGCGGCGATGTGTCGCCCGTCGGGGGTAAACGCGATTGACGACGTGGAGCCGTCAACGCTGATGGGGAGCACGCGCGCCTCGCGCCCCGTGCCGGCTTCCCAGAGGCTGAGCGTGCCGTCCCAGTTCTTCGCGGCCAGCGTCTTCCCGTCGGGGCTGAACACCAGGCTCACGACGACCCCTTCGCCCCCGCGCCAGGCGTGCCTCATCGCGCGCAGCTCGCGCCCCGAAGCGGCGTCCCAGAGTTTGACGACGCCGTTGTTGCCGCCCGAAGCCAGCAGGCGGCCGTCCGGACTCCAGGCCACGGCCTTCACGGCGAGCGGGCCGGCCGCCAGCGTCCGCGTGTTCGCGCCCGTCGCGGCGTCCCACACCTTGACCGTCCCGTCCCGGCTCGCGGAAGCCAACTGCTTCCCTTCGGGGCTGAACGCGATTTTGTAAATGCCCCAGCCGTGACCCGCCAGCGTCCGCAGCTCACGCCCCGAGGCCACGTCCCAGAGCTTGATCGTGCCGTCCCAACTCCCCGACGCGAGCGTCTCCCCGTCAGGGCGGAACGCGACGCTGTAAGCGCGGGAGGTGTGGTTCGGCTGCCGGACGAAAGCCTTCGCCAGCCGATCCGCCGCGGGCGGCTGCGCGTAGCAAGAGGGGGCCGCGGCCGGGGCCGACAGGGAAACGGCACACAGCATTAAACTCCCGGTCAGTTCCCGAAAGCTCGAACCCATTCCTTTGCCCCTCCTCGGCGGAAAGCGGCACGCTCAGGTTGATTCTTCCAAAGCCGAAAGCAGCCCGGCCAGTTCGGGCGGCAGGGGCGACGTGAAGCTCACCCACTCGCCGGTGCGCGGGTGGTGGAAGCCGAGGCGTGCGGCGTGGAGGAACTGTCGGCCGAGCTTGCCCACCGCCGCCCGCAGGACGGGGTCTTGCACGTTGCGGTCGCGCCCCTCACCGTAGGTGTCGTCGCCGACCACCGGGTGCTTGAGCCACGCGAGGTGGACGCGAATCTGGTGCGTGCGCCCGGTCTTGATCTCCACGTCGAGCAAGGTCACGCGCCGGAAGCGGCGGCGCGCGCGCCACAGCGTCAGGGCCGGCCGCCCGCCGCGGACGACGGCCATCCGCGTGCGGTGGCGCGGGTCGCGCGCGATGGGCTGCTCGACGCGCCCCTTGTCCTCCTTCACCACGCCGTGCACCAGCGCGACGTAAGACTTGAAGACCGTCCGGGCGCGGAACTGTTCGGACAAATTCTCGTGCGCCGCCGCCGTCTTGGCGACGACCACGAGGCCCGACGTGTCGCGGTCGAGCCGGTGGACGATGCCCGGCCTGAGAGGGTGCTGGGTTCCGGGTGCCGGGTGCTGGGGAAAGACCGCTTGCTTTTCCCCAGCACCCTCTGCTCTCCCGGCACCGAGCCTGTAACTGAGCGCGTTGGCGAGCGTGCCCGAGCGCACGCCGGCCGCCGGGTGGACGACCATGCCGGCCGGCTTGTTGACGACGACCACGTCGGCGTCCTCGTAGACGATGTCGAGCGGGATGTCTTCGGGCGTGAGTTCGGGCGGGACGGGCGGCGGGATTTCGGCCTCGACCACTTCGCCCGCGCGCAGTTTGTACGAAGGCTTCGAGGCGCGGCCCCCGACGAGCACGTCGCCGTCCTCGACGGCGCGCTTGACGGCCGTCCGGCTCACGCCGGGGACGCGCGCCGCCACGAACGCGTCGAGCCTCGCCCCCGCCTCGCCTTCGGAAACCTCGAAGGTGAACGTCTCGATCTCCGGCTCGCTGAAAAGTTCTTCGCTCAAGCGCCCGCCGTGTTTGAAGCCTGCGCGCCGTCGCCGCCCCGCGCCTCTTCCCCGTCGGTCGCGTGCCGGCGGCGGACGAGGAGGAGGACGAGGCCGCCGAGGAGGACGAAGAGGCTGATGAGCTGCGAGGTCGAGAGGCCGGTCAGGGTCGTGAGGCCGGCGATGTCGCCGCGCGGGTCGTCGCGGAAGAACTCGATGGCGAAGCGCGTCGCGCCGTAGAGCACGGCGTAGGCGGCGATGACCTGCCCGCCGAAGCGCTTCCGGCGGTGCAGCCAGAGGAGGAAGAGGAAGATGAGGAGCGCGGCCGCCGACTCGTAGAGCTGCGCCGGGTGGAGCGGCGTGCCCGCCGGCACGCCCGTCGCGCGCTCGGCCTCCGCGGGGAAGGTGACGGCCCACGGCAGGTCGCACGACTCGCCCCAGCAGCACCCGGCGGCGAAGCAGCCGAGCCGCCCGATTGACTGCCCGAGCGCCACGCCCGGCGCGAAGGCGTCGGTCGTCTTCCAGAACGGCAGCCGGTAGCGCAGCATCAGGAACAGTCCCGCCGCCAGCCCGCCGAGGAAGCCGCCGTACCACACGCCGCCCGAGCGCAGGAAGTCTATCGAGAGCAGATTCCAGAGGCTCGCGCCGTAGGTCGGCTCGGCCAGCATGAGCAGCAGCTTCGACCCGAGCAAGCCCCCCAGGAGCATCCACAACCCCAGATCGAACGCGCGCTCGCGCGGCAGCCCGTCGCGCGCCGCCAGCCGCGAGGCCACGAACAGCGCCGCCACGAACGCCAGCGCCAGCAGCACGCCGTAGGTGTGCACGGGGAAGCTGCCGATGCGGAAGAGTTCAGGGAACATCTTTAAAGATTAGAAGGCAGAAGGCGGAAAGCAGCGGGCGGCAAACACCTGGCCTCCTAATGCGCGCCGCCCTCCGCCTCTTTACTGCCCTCCGCCTTCTGCCTTCTGCCTTCTCTTCTGCCCTCAAGAATCAGGTCTAAAGCTAACAGGCCCGCGCCGACGCAGATGGCCGCGTCGGCGACGTTGAAGGTCGGCCACTGGTAGGTGCCGAGGTGGAGTTCGATGAAGTCCACGACGTGGCCGAGGCGGACGCGGTCGGTCAGGTTGCCGGCGATGCCGGCGAGCAGCAGCGCGCACGCGCCGAGCACGCGGTCGTCCGCGCTCTTCACGCGGAAGAAGTAGACGAGCACGCCGACGGCGGCGAGCGCCGCCAGCGCCGCCAGCATCCACCGCCCGAACTCGCCGCCCTGCTGCAACTGCCCGAAGGCGATGCCGGTGTTCTCGGCGTAGCCGAAGTGGAGAAGCCCTTCGACGACGCGCACCGTGTCGCCGAGGCGCAGCCGGCGCACCGCCCACGCCTTCGTCATCTGGTCGACGAGGTAGAGGAGCGCGGCCGCCAGCAGGTACGCCGCGCGCCAGCCCGTTGTGACCCCGCGCTCGCTCACGCCGGCAGGCCCCCCTCGGCCTCGATCTCGGCCAGCGCCTCGACGCAGCGCTCGCACACCGTCGGGTAGCGCGCGAACTCGCCGACGCGCGTCGAGTAGTTCCAGCAGCGCTCGCACTTCTCGCCCGCCGCCCGCCCCACCGCCACGCGCAACGCGCCCTCGCCTTCCGGCAGGAGCGTCAGCGAGACCTGCGAGACGATGAAGAGGTAGCGTAGGTCGTCGCGGTACTGCGCGAGCAGGTCGTGCGTCCGGCGGTCGGCTTCGAGGCGGACGTGCGCCTCCAGCCCGCTCCCGATGAGTTTGGCGATGCGCGCCTGCATCCCGGCGTCCGGCTCGCGGCGCGCGACCGGGAACTCCGCGACGTGGACGGAGGGCGGGAGCGCGCCCGTTTTGAACTCGGGCAGGTTCTCCCAGATTTCGTCGGCCGTGAAGGACAGCAACGGCGCGAGCAGGCGCGCGAGCGCGTCGGCGATGTAGTTCAGGGCCGTCTGCGCCGAGCGGCGCGCGTGCGAGCGCGGCGCGCTCGTGTAGAGCCGATCCTTGATGATGTCGAAGTAGCGCGCCGACAAAGTCACCGTGCAGAAGTTGTAGAGCGCGTGGTAGACGGTGTGGAACTCGTAGGCGCGGTAGCCTTCGAGCGCGCGCTCGATGACGCGGTCGAGTTCCGAGAGCGCCCAGCGGTCGATCTCGAACATCTCGGGCAGCCGGACGGCGTCGGCGGCCGGGTCGAAGCCGTCGAGGTTGCCGAGCGCGAACCGCGCCGTGTTGCGCATCTTGCGGTAGCCGTCGCTGGCCCGCTGCAAGATTTCGTCCGAGCAGCGCACGTCCTCCTGGTAGTTGGAGGAGGCCACCCACAGGCGCAGGATTTCCGCGCCCGAGTCCTTCACCACCTCGTTCGGCGAGATGCCCGTGCCCTCGGACTTGCTCATCTTCAAGCCCTGCACGTTGATGACCCACCCGTGCGTGATGACCGTGTCGTAAGGCGCGCGGTCGCGCGCGGCCAGTCCGATCATCAGCGACGAGTTGAACCAGCCGCGGTACTGGTCGCCGCCTTCGAGGTAGACGTCCGCGGGCCAGCGCAGGCCCTCGTACTTCTCAAGCACCGCCACCGAGGACGAGCCGCTGTCGAACCAGACGTCGAGGATGTCGGTCTCCTTCGTGAACTCCGCGCCGCCGCAGGCCCCGCACCTGTAGCCCTCGGGCAACAGCTCCTGCGCCCCGCGCGTGTACCAGGCGTCGGCCGACTCGCGCTCGAAGATGTCGGCGACGTGGTTGACGACCCGGGGGTCTGCGACCTCGGCCTCGCAACCCTGGCAGTAGAAGACGGGGATCGGCACGCCCCACACCCTCTGGCGCGAGACGCACCAGTCGGGCCGCCCCTTGAGCATGTTGCGCATCCGCTCCTCGCCCCACGCCGGCACCCACCCGACGCGCCCGACCTCGCGCAGAGCGCCCGCGCGCAGGGACTCCGGCTCGGCGGTCGTGTCGTCCGTGAAGTTCGACACGTCGCGGCCGTCTTCGTCGCGCTCGAACTCGCGCCCGTCCGCCGCCGTCGCGTCGAGCGAGATGAACCACTGCGGCGTGGCGCGGAAGATGACGGGGTTCTTGCAGCGCCAGCAGTGCGGGTAGCGGTGCGCGTAGTCCTCCGAGAAGAGCAGCACGCCGCGCCCGCGCATGAACTCGACGATCTTCGGGTTGGCCTCGAAGACGCCCTCGCCGGCGAAGTGCTCGACCTCGTCGGTGAAGCGGCCGGCGTTGTCGACGGGGCAGTAGATGTCGAGGCCGTAAGCCTTGCCGATGACGAAGTCGTCGTGCCCGTGCCCGGGCGCGGTGTGCACCAGCCCCGTGCCGGCCTTGCCCGTCGCCTTCCTGTCGCGCGCCTCGCGCACGTCCAACTCCGTCTCCGCGTCGGCCTCGCCGCCGAGCGTGACGTGCCCGCCGACCATCAGGAGCGACGGCCGGTCGAGCCACGCGTGCCGCGCTTCGAGGCGGTCGAGCCGCGAGCCGGGGAAGCGCGCGAGCACTTCGGGCCGGAGGTGTTCGGCCACTCGGAAAGCGCCGCCGGCGTCGGCCGCGCCGGACTCGTGCTTGCCGATCCCGAGTTTCGCGGTGAGGTCGTCGAGTAAGTCGGCCGCGACGATGTAGACCTCGCCGCCCGCCTCGAAGGCGACGTACTCGAACGAGGGGTTGACGGCGATGCCGAGGTTCGAGGGGAGCGTCCACGGCGTCGTCGTCCAGATGAGGAAGAAGACCCGGCGCGGGTCGTCCTCGTTGCCGAGCAGTTCGCGCTTGAAAGCCTTGCCTTCGAGGTTGTCTTCCGAGAGCGGGAACTTGACGTAGACGGAGGGGCTGGTGTGCTCGCGGTACTCGACCTCGGCCTCGGCCAGCGCCGTCTGGTCGTAGACGCACCAGTAGACGGGGCGCGCGCCCTTGTAGACGTAGCCGCGCTCGACGAAGCGGCCGAACAGGCGCGCCGTCTCGGCCTCGTAGTGGCCCGACATCGTGAGGTACGGGTCTTCCCAGAGGCCGAAGATGCCGAGGCGCTGGAAGTCGCGCGTCTGCCGCTGGAGGGCCTGGGCCGCGTGCTCGCGGCAGGCGCGGCGGAAGGCGGCGACGGGGAGGTCGGCCCGCTTCTTGTCCTTCGCGGCGAGCGCGCGCTCGACGTGCTGCTCGATGGGCAGCCCGTGGCAGTCGTAGCCGGGCACGTACGGCGCGTCGTAGCCCAGCATCGTGCGCGACTTGACGACCACGTCTTTGAGGATTTTGTTCAAGGCCGTGCCGAGGTGGATGTCGGCGTTGGCGTAGGGCGGCCCGTCGTGGAGGATGAACTTCTCGCGGCCCGCGCGCGCGCGGCGGATCAGGTCGTAGAGGTTCATCTCGGCCCAGCGCTTCAGGCGCGCCGGCTCCGACTGCCCCAGGTTGGCCTTCTGCGCGAAGCCCGTCTTCGGCAGGTTGACCGTCTTCTTCAGCTCAAGCGGCGTCTCGGTTGACATAAAGGGCACCCTCTTCGTGAATCAAGGATAGTAACATTTAGTAGACGGTAGTCAGTAGTCAGTAGACAGTGGAAAAACTTTCGTCGGCCACCCGTCAGGGTGAAGGTGTCAGCGCCCGCCGAAACACCTGCCGGCGACCGGCTACTAAAAAGAAGCGCCCGAACTACGCTCACCACGGAGACGATAGTTCGGGCGCGTTGCGCTCGTGTTAAGGAGAGGACTCAGCCGATGAACATCTCCTCCTCCGCGTAGCTCTGGTCAATCTGTTTTGGGGTGGGGGCCACGAGCACTTCCAGACCGCGCCGGACCCCCGCCATAATCGCCGCCAGCTCGCGGGCCGGGTTGACGACCTTGCCGGTGATGAAGTTCGTCGTGACCATCAACTGCTGGTGCGTCTGGTCTATCGAGCGGCTGATCATCTCGACCTTGTCGCGGGCCGTCTCGGCCGAGACGCCGACCAGCTCCTTCAGCTCGCGCACCTCCTCCTTGATGAGCGCCATCGACTCGGAGAAGTGCAGCGTGGCCGTCGAGAGGTGGCCCGACATGACGCCGACCTGCTCGGCCACGACCTTGCCTTCCGAGGCGATCAGGCGCACCTGGTCGGCGAGGCCCGTGACGCGCTGCATCAGAGGCTCGACCCGCCGCTCCACCTCCGTCACCACGCGCATCACCCGCCGCACGATGAGGGCCATCACGACCATCATCGCCGCGATCACGACGAACGACGCGGCCATGATGATCGTCATCACCATCGTCCAGAAGGCCGGGTCGTTCGTGCTCATCTGTAGCGCGGGGAAGGGCATAAGGATTTGCGATTTTTGATTTTTGATCGGCGATTTAGTTTTCAGTTTTTGTCTTACTGACAACTGATAGCTTTCAATCGCAAATCAAAAATCTCAAATCAAAAATTCAGCTTTCTCCCTTGCGGGCGGGGTCGAGTATGACGGAGGACTCGGTGCGGCGCTTCTCGTCGCGGTAGGCTTGGCGGCCGGCCTCGATGGCGGCCGAGACGTGTTCGCCGCTGCGCGAGGCGGCCTCGCGGGCCGTGTGCGCC
>JALZHT010000685.1 GCA_030860645.1 Acidobacteriota bacterium | reverse complement strand
GCCTTGAGCCACGCGGGCGGCTCGTCGCCGGGGGCCGGGGTGCGCGCCGCGGCCGGGGCGGCGCAGGCGGCGAGCAGGAGCAGGAGGCAGGTCAGGCGGTAAAGCATCTTCGTTTCCTTCCGGGCGGGGGCCGGGCTTCGGCCCCCGCCGCCGTGTGTGTCTCTCACTGCGGGCCGGCTCAGTTCGAAGAGGCGGCGGAGGCGGCCGCCTGCTTGAGCGAGATGGTGTGGCCGTCCTGCTTGTGCACCTGGTCGAAGTACTGCTTGAGGTTCGGGTAGGAGGTGGTCGGGAAGACGACCAGGCCGGTCTCGTTGAGCGGGTTGAAGAAGAACTTCCGCGAGTAGACGATGGTGCGCCCGTCCTTCGTGACGGCGGCCCGCGGCTCGTAGCGGCTGATGGGGCCGGCGCCGAACGGGGCCGGCGCGTCCGGGTTGTCGAGCGCGAAGCCCTCGGGCAGGGTGATCTCGACCGCGTCCTCCTCCGACCACGGGTAGTAGAAGTAGACGTCGTGGCGGCGCGCGCTCGTCGGGAACAGCGGCCCGAGGCCGCGCTGGAAGAAGGCGGGCTGGAGGAAGAGGCGCTTGCCCGTCCGCTGCGCGTAGCCGGGGACGCGGACGCGGAGGCTGTAGGCGAACGGCTTGTCGGGGTCGGTCGCGTTCTCGACCTGGATGTCGGCGAGTTCGACCTCGCCGAGGCGCGACTTGAATCGCTCGCGCAGCGCCTCCTCGCGCTCGGCCGGCGAGTCGTCCTCGTTGCGCTCCTTCATGTCGTAGGCGAGGTGGCCCGTGTACTCGATCCGGACCTGGCCTTCGAGCGTGCCGTCCTCGGCCAGCCTGAACTTGCCCGTGCGCCGCTCGACCGACTTCTCCGGGCCGGAGACTGGGGTGGTAACGAAGAGCGCGCCCTTCGGGTCGGAGACGAGCGCCGGCTGCCCCTCCTCGCGCCAGCGCAGCATCCCGCGCGTGATGTAGGTGCTGCCCGGGTCGTAGAAGCGCCAATTGTCTCCGACGCGGACGGCGATGTTCTCCGTGCGCATGAAGTACTCGGAGGGGAAGGAGGGGTCGAAGAAGGCGTCGCCGCGGTCGGAGAGCTTGGCGACGCGGGCGTCGAAGCCGGCGGCCGTGGCGAGCGCCGCGAAGAGCATGTCAATGTCGTGCCAGTCGCCGACGCCGCGCTTGAGCGTGTCGGCCGGCGACTTGTTCGCCTTCATCTTCTCGACCTGCTCGGGGGTGAAGCCGGAGGCCGCGTCGTGGACGTTCCTGACCTTCGCGCGGACGAAGTTGAAGAGGCGGTCGAGCTTCTCCTCGTCGGTCGCGGCCCCTTCGGTGGCCTCGGCCGCCGCGCGCTTGATCTCGTCGTTGACCTTCATCGAGGACTTGTGCTCGTCGTAGAGGCTCTTGCCGAAGGACTTCCAGAACTGCTCGGGCGTGATCTTCCTGGCCGGCGCGTAGTAGGCGAGCATCCACGGGCGGATGGCGTACTCGGGCGGCATCCGCGGCTCCTCGCGGAAGGCCGGCACGTTCGACATGCTCGTCGAGTAGGAGCCGTCCTTCTCCTTCTTGAAGGGGGCCGTCTCGCCGTGGAAGGTGCGGGCGTTGAGGCCCACGAGGTTGCCCTCCGCGTCGACGAGCGCCTCGCCGGCCGGCTTGATGTAGTAGCGGACGGACTGGACGGGGATGTCGCGCGCGAAGTCGAAGCGCTCGAAGCCGCTGATGCCGTTGCGCACCTCGCGCCAGCGGTACTCGACGATGGAGCCCGGCTCGACGGCCGGCAGCGCGAAGGTCTTGGCCTTGACCTTGATGCCGTTGGCCTTGAAGACGTCGCGCTCGAAGATGTCCTCCTTCTTCAGCTCGACGACCGTGCCGTCGGGCTTGATGGTGCGCGCGGCGATGTCCTTAATCTTGGTCTCGCGCCCGAAAGCCTTCGGGGCGAGGATGTCGACGCGGCTCTGCGACTCGCGGCCCCGCTCGGTGAAAATCTTGATGCGGACGTAGTGCGAGAGGTTCGTGCCCAGGTCGTAGCCGCCGGACTCGTAGGAGACGCGCACCTCCCAGAAGATGACCTCGGCGTCGGCGTCACGCTCGACGACCGGCTCCTTCATGGCGAGGTGGGCGGGGTCGAGCGGCAGCCAGTCCTTTTCGCCGTAGGCGGGGGCCGCGGCGGCGGCGGGGAGCGCGAGCAGGCAGAGCGCGAGGCACAGGCGCGCGAGGGAAAGCTGGCGGAGGGGCTTCATAGGGGTGAAACCTTTCATATGGGGTTAGAGCGTTTCCGGGCGAAGTCGGGTGGCGAAATCCGTTAAGGTGGGACGCCACAACTACATGAGGCGTAACGTCGGAGGGTGATTTTACGACAGCCCGGGCGGCGCGCGCAAGCAGAGAAAGTACGGGAAAATGGACGGGCGGCGGCCGGGCTGTATTGTGCGGGGAATCCGTTAGTGATAAAGATAGCGTAGTCTCGTGAGGGGAGGCGTCTACCGAAGTGGCTGCACCCCAGGAACCTCCGGGGCCGCGCGCGGCGGCCGACACCCGACAGGCTGAACTCATCGGCGGCGTCGCGGCGGGCGACCAGCAGGCGCTGGCCGCCCTCTACGACGCGACGAGCCGCGCCGTCTACGGCCTGCTGCTGCGCATCCTCGCCGACCCGGGGGCCGCCGAGGAAGTCCTGCTCGATGTCTACACGCAGGCGTGGCGGCAGGCTTCCGATTACAGCGCGGGCCGCGGCAGCCCGATGGCGTGGCTGACGACCATCGCGCGCAGCCGCGCCATTGACCGCCTCCGGCGCGGGCGGCAGGAGCGCGCGCGCAGCGAGCCGCTCGAAGCGGTCGAGCAGGTGGCGGCGCTGGGGGCGAGCGTCGAGGAGGACGTGAC
>JALZHT010000079.1 GCA_030860645.1 Acidobacteriota bacterium | reverse complement strand
CCGGCTCGATGAGCATGCTGCCGCCCGTGCCCATCCCGACCATCTTGCCGAAGCCGAGCGACCAGCCGGGGGCGGGCCAGGTGCGGTCGGCGTCGAAGGTGATCTCGGAGGAGCCGGTCTTGCTCCAGAGCAGAGAGTTGTAGACGAGTGTGAGGGACAGGTCGAGACCGCGTCCGGGGAGAGATATGACGGGCACGGCTATCTGGGAGTTGCCGTTGCCGGCCCCCTCGTCGAGCGGCCCGCCCGGCGGGCTGCCCGGCTCGTTACCGGGGTCGTCGGCGTAGAAGTAGTTATCCTGATTCCAGCCTTCGGGCGCGAGCATGGCTGCGGCTGGCGCGGGGGCGGCGACGGGCTCGACGGCCGCGGCCGGCGCGAACGAGGCTTTGACGAATACCGCCTCGCCGGAACGCCGCGCCTGCTCGCGGCCCTTCGGCCGCGCCCGCCGCTTCTTGGCCGACGCTTCGGGCGGCAGGTCGTACGTAGAAACTTCTTTCACCGCGTCGGGCTGCTCGCCCTCCGGCCGGGGCCTTTCACCTTCCAGTACCTGGACGGTCATTTGCGCCTGCTGCCCTGCCCCTTCAGTTGTCACCCTGTAGGTGCCGGGGAGGCGGGGTGCGAATTCGCCGGCCGGGGAGATGCGCGTGCGGCGGCCGCGTCCCACGTCCTCGGCCTGCCACTTGAACCTCACGCCGCCGACCGCCGCGCCTTCCTCGTCGTAAGCGACGGCGGCGAACATCACGCGCTCGCCCGCGCGGATAGTCACCTCACCTCCCGGCGAGATTTCGACGCGCGTGACGCGTGAGTCGCGCTCCTCCTGCTGTTCCTCCTCGACCCGCCCCGGCCTGCTCTGGCCCGTGACCACCTCCCGGACGGCCGCCGACCACCCGCTGGAATCGAGCCACAGCGCGACCCCGAGCCGCGCCCCGGAGGCGATGTCCTTGAGAACCGCGGGGGCGGCGGGCGTCGAGGTCGCCAGCAGCGACAGGCACAGCAGCACACTAAGAGCGCGCGCGGCGTGGCGGGCGGCTGGCTGGGCCACCCGGCGCGCGGCCGTGAAGAGGGCTGACGGACTTAGGCGGAAGTATTCTCGAGGGGGCGACTGTAAGCGAGGAAAGGGCATTGGGTAACTCCTGGAGTGCAGTGAGGTTGAGGTTCGAGTCGGGTAACGTTCGAGCGTGCGCCATCGAGATAGCGCAGACACGGCGCGAGGTGCGGTACGTGGCGTAGTCGCAGGCGGCCTCGCCCTTTAACGACATACAGGCACACCACCATTCCGATGGCGCGCGCGGCTGCCCGGTGGAGGACAGTTTAGGGCGTGAAGTTGATGCTTCGACTTACCGTGCTGCTGTTAAGAAGCCACTTCAGGAAGCGAACGTCAAAGTGGCCACAACTATAGAAAGGTATGAACCCACTAAGTCATCCCTTGAAAATTTCATAAGTCACCGAGTTCGCTTTGCATGCGTGGACTTCTGGTACAAATCTAAGGTGCTTCACATCACAGATTACGAACGGAAGAAAATCAAAATCCTACAACGTGTGCGTAGTGATTTATCCTTGACGTTGGGGCGTGAGCCAACATTAGAAGAGTTGAGCGAACACCTTGGCATTGATGAAGCTGAAGTTCGTGCAATACAGGAACATTCTAGTTTAATGATTGCCGGGGTAAGTAGGAATAACGAAGATAAGACTGGCGGAAAAGTGTTCAATCTCGACTCGCTAGTTTCTGCGGAATTGGACCCTCTACGGCGTCTAGAAGTCACAGAACTTCAAGAGACAATTGTCACTTGCTTAGGTAATAAAGATGCTGACCTTCTTATGGCGTACCTTGAGTCAGGAGTTGATGGGTTCCGAAAGCTCTATTTTCAAATCAATGGCAGGGAAATTACTAACGCCGCCGCACGAAAAGCCAAAGAGCGATTGTTAACGAAGCTGAAAAAGCACTTGCAAGGTAAAAGCAAGTCCCAGAAACCGCCTTATTCAGACGGGGGGGTGTGAGTTGATGTGTCGTAACGTCCTTTATGATACATCAATTCCTCTGGCCCGAGCTTAGTATTTTGTTCGGCAGAGGTCGTGGCAGGCCCGAGGTGGTCTGGACAGTCAAGACGCGGGGTCATCCAGCTCGCGCGTCATCTCGATCATTGTCCGGCGGAACCCCGCGCTGGCGAAGAGCCGTTGCGCTGCCTCGTTCCGCTCGGCCGTAGACAGCACCACGCGCGGCGTGCCGCGCGACCTGAAGAACGCCAGCGCTGCATCGAGGAGCAGCCGGCCGACGCCCCGGCCGCGATGCCCCGGGTCGACGATGACGTCGTGCAGGACGCCCGCCGGCCCGCGCAGCGCCATGTAGTCGTACCCCTCGACGGCGGCGTACGCGTAGCCGATCACTTCCCCCTTATCATCGGCGACGAGGACGGCCTTGTCCGAATCTTCGAGCTGAGTGCCGATGAAGGACGCGTAGCCCTCCGGCGTCCCCGGCCTCGCGGCCAGGAAGCGCCGCGAGTCGAAGCCGTAATGCTCCTCGACGAGGAGCGCGCCGAGGCGGCCGATCCGCTGAAGGTCGGCGGGCGTCGCGCGCCGGACTATGGGCCCGGACTGAGAGTCGGATGGCGTCATGCGAGGCTCACGTTCACGAGTCGAATCAGGAGTTCGACCGGATCCGCCATGAAACTAAAGACCGATCCGCCAAGCGGCCGGTTGCACCGAGGCGTCAGCTTCATGGGAAGGAAGCGCCCGTAATCTCCTGGCACAGGCTTAGGAATCTCTCCTGCAACGACGTGTCATCAGCTTCGGGGTTATGGCGGCTCTCTTTCCGATGATAAAAATATCGGCCGCTTACCTTCGCCTTCTCATCGTCGCTTACGGCGAGCCACACCTGCGTCTCGCATCCTTTTTGCAGATCATCAGGCGCACCCGGCCCGCCCATCTTTGTAGGGACCCAGCCGGGGTCAACCGCGTTAGCGTAAACCTGCGGCCACTTCCGCGCCGCCGCCCTGCATAGCATCAGCACATGCAACTTGGAATCGGAGTAGGTAATACGGCCAGTTTCAGTCTTGAAACTTTCCAGTTTCGGGCGCCCCAGCAAATGCATGTCGGAACTCAGATAGATCAACCGCTCCGGTCTCTGTATGAGGCACGTCAGAATATAGGGTGCCAAAGTGTTGACGGTGAATATCTCTTCTGCCGAAGCGTTATAAACACCCGCATTATGGATAACCGCGTCGAACTCCCCCAGGGCATTCACCTTTGAAGCCAACTGTTTTGTCTCGTCTATAGAGCTAAGGTCGGCTGTCACTACACCTTCTGCGCCAGGCACTTTGTCCAGAGCCTCTCGTCCCCTCCTTTCATTGCGTGCATGAAGGACGACCTGGTGCCCCCGGGCGATCAGTGCTTTTGCCGCCAACTGCCCGAGTCCATCTGCCGAGCCGGTGATAAATATTCTTGCCATTTGCCGAATAGTCCCACTGATGGGCTAGGCCCGACGAGGCGGAAAGTTACTTCCGGCTGTTCAAGACGGCGGTCAGCACCTCTCCGGCGCTTTCGGATTCCCTTTCGCCGACCTTAGCCGCGAGCACGGAGATGAAGTCCCGCATCTGGGCCTCGGTGAGCCCGACGTTCATCGCGGCGCCGAGGTGGAACTGGAGCTGGCTCCGCGTGCCCGTCATGCTGGCCAGGGCCGCGACGGTCGCGAGTTCCCGGCTCTGGTGATCGAGGACGTCGCGGGCGAAGATGTCCGCGAACAGGTGCTCTTTCAGGAACGTGTCGATGACGGGCGCGAACAGTTGATAACCGCCGGGAGGCGGGATCGCTTCCTGCCCGGCGAGCGTCGCCCGCACTCTCGCGCCGTACTCATCCCTGTTCATGCCGGCGGGCAGGGGGGCGGCGTCTCTGCCCGCCTGATCCTTAATGCCTTTGGCCTGCCGCTCGTCCATCACGGCCATGAAGGTCTGGATGCCGCTCAGGCTGCGCGGGAACCCGGCGTACGCATACATCTGGACAAGGATTTCCTTGATCTCGTTCACGGTCAGACCCGCCCCCAGCCCTTCGGCCAAAGCCGTCCTCAGCCTCTCCTGATCGCCGGCGGCGGTGAAGGCGGCGATGGGGATGATGCTTCGCTGCTTCGCGCTCAGAGCGCGGGTCGTGTTCATAGGTCGTGCCCCCGCGTTGTATTGCGCGTCGGTGACTTTCTCCATCCACTCGACCGCCTTGTTGTTGACGACGCCCGTGAGGGCGAAGTGCGTCATGGCGGCGGTGGAAGAGGCCCCGTGCCAGTGCTTGACCCCGGGCGGGCACCAGACGACGTCGCCCGCCTTGATCTCCTGAACCCTGCCTCCCCACTCCGCGGTGCGACCGACCCCGGCGGTCACGACAAGACGCTGCCCCGCCGGGTGGGTGTGCCACGCCGACCTGGCCCCCGCCTCGAAGGTGACGTACGCGCCGGAGTAGGGCGCGGAAGCGTTAGCCGGGAACAGGGGGGCGACGGTGACGTTGCCGGTGAAATTCTCGGCGGGGCCTTTGCTCGAAGGCTGAGAGCCGGCACGAACTATGGTTTGGGATGGTTTGCGTGCCTGTGCGTTCTGCGCCCGGCCCGCGAAAGCGACCGACAGGATCAGAGCCGGGACCGCCAACAGAATTGCTGTGTGTTTCATATCTTTCATTCCTTTTAATATTCAGATGAATCAATTGCAGAGCTGCCTCGATATTTATCATTCTGGCTACGCGCATTACTTCAAAGGCGAAAAATTGACGGGCGAGACGAACTGCGAGTCAATATTGTCGAGAATCTTTCCGTGTTTGGCGATGAAATCGGCGCGATCCTTCACCCATTTTGGATCTTTAAAAAAAGCATCCCACTTGGCTTTGGCAGTTTCCCGGTCCGGGAATGCCAGTATGTAGATGAACGTGTTCTTAGACCGGGGCGGGTCCTGCGGAACCCAGTACCCGACCGGCTCGAATCCATGCTTCTTGAAAAGCTGTACCGTGGTGTTTTGAAAAAATTCCTGATACACCTCCATTTTCTGTGAAGTGGTGTATGTACGAATCTCGAAGACTCGGGTCTTCGAGTCCGGCAGGCAGTTATTCTGTAATTGATTCTTCTGAATGGCTGCGTCCGAAGGCGGAGCAGCAGCCACTTCACGCTTAGTCTGAGCGGGCGCTACAGCAATCAGAGAAAGCATCAGTGCCACGGCAGCGTAGAGTTTGATGTTCATTATTTTCCCTCCGAATTCAGCACTTACATCTTTTTGAATATTTCGGTCATCGTCTTCGCATCCATCACATCCATGTCAACCAGCTTCAGCGATTTGACCATCTTCAGCGTCGTGGTTTTATATTTTTGGAAATGCGGGGTTTTAAGGTGCGACTCGTAGGCTTCGCGGCTGGCATAGATTTCCAGAATCCTGATCTCGGTCGGATTTTCCTTCTGATACATCGGGAAAATGGAGATGACGCCCGGCTCCAATCTGACTGACGCTTCGGCCTCTTCTTTCAGGATGGCTTTATACTCTTCGAGATAGTTGGCATGTATTTCAATCTCCGAGATGCGCACTAACATCCCTATTTTCATCTCCTGTGAGTTTCCGTTCGAAGAGTTAGAAGCAGTAATCGCGGTCGAAACGTTCGTGGAGGCGCCGGGCGGCGTGGCGGTATTTTCCCGAGTCGTCTGACCGAAAGCCGAGACGAGTAGAAAAAGCGATATTACTGCCGCACCCAGCATTTGCATTCTGTTTTTACCGATTCGTAGTCTCATCTTAATCTCCTTCCCTTGACCTTTAATCGTGAACAATTAAAGGTCTCTCCATGGTTAGGCCGGCTGTCGAGACTCTTCGTCTCGCGGCGTGATCTTGACGGTCGCTGAGCGTGCACGCGCGCCGATTTCTCAAATCCCTCCGCCCGCTTCGCTTCCCTGCTTGCCCCCGTGTCGCCGAATGCGGAAAGAACGTCCGAACGCCCCTACAGAGTCAGTAGCGTCTTGATAGCGCGGCGCTCATCCATCGCCTTGTAGCCCTCGGGGGCCTGCTCAAGCGGGAGCGTGAGGTCGAAGACCTTGCCGGGATCGATCTCGCGGTCCCAGATGAGTCGGATCAGGTCCGGTAGGAACCGGCGCACCGGCGCGGGGCCGCCGTGCAGGTGGATGCCGGAGAAGAACAAGTCCATGCCGGGCATGGACACGCCGTGGTTGACGCCGACGAAACCCATGTGTCCGCCGGGGCGGGTGGCGCCGATCGCCTGCATAGTCGACTCCTGCGTGCCGACGGCCTCGACGACGGAGTGCGCGCCGAGCCCGTTCGTCAGTTCCTTGATCCGTGCCACGCCCTCGACGCCGCGCTCCTCGACGATGTCGGTCGCGCCGTAGAAGCGGGCGATCTCCTGCCGTTCCGGGTGGCGGGACATCGCGATGATCCGCTCCGCGCCGAGTTGCCTGGCGGCGAGGACCGCCATCAGGCCGACCGCGCCGTCCCCGACGACCGCGACCGTCTTCCCCGGCCCCGCCTCGGCGGCGACCGCCGCGAACCAGCCGGTGCCGAGCACGTCGGACGCCGCCAGCAGCGACGGAATCATTTCGGGTTCAGGCTGGCCCTGCGTGGAGACGAGGGTCCCGTCCGCGTAGGGGATGCGGGCCATCTCGGCCTGTGTGCCGATCGTCTGCGAAACGAACTGGCCGTGCACGCACCTGGACTGGTAGCCGGACCGGCAGATTTCGCAGGTGTTGTCGGAGATGACGAACGACCCGACGACGAAGTCGCCGACACGGACGTTCTTTACCTCGCGGCCGACCTCTTCCACGACGCCCACGTACTCGTGGCCCATCACCTGGTGATCGGCGGGCTCGATCCCGCGGTACGGCCACAGGTCAGACCCGCAGATGCAGGTCGCCGTCAGGCGGATGATCGCGTCGGTGGGCTCGATGATCTTCGGGTCCTCGCGCTCCTCCACCCGCACGTCGCCTGCGGTGTACATCACAACTCCGCGCATTCCACTTCTCCTCTCATACCGCCCGTTCTGCTTTCGTTGTTTGCCTCGCCGCGTCACGGCCGCCGGGTGCCATACGAACCCGAACGCCCTGAAGCGTCTGCGTCATTTCAAATTCGCCTTGAAGAAGGCCTCCAACTTGTCGAAAGGGATCAACTGCACCCGGTCGTACAGGTCGACGTGGCCGGCCCCCGGAACGACAAGTAGCTCCTTCGGTTCGGCGGCCCGCTTGTAGGCGTCTTCGCTGAACTCTCTGGAATGGGCCGTCTCCCCCGTAATGAACAGCATGGGGCGGGGCGAGATCGTCTCGATGTCGTTAAACGGGTAGAAGTTCAGGAACTTGACGTTGCTGGTCAGCGTCGGGTGCGTCGTGAGCTGCGGCGACGAACCCTTAGGGGTGTACTCGCCCCTGGGGGTGCGGTAGAAGTCGTAGAACTCACGCTCGATGGCGGTCGAGTTCTCGTTCAGCTCGTGCACCGTCCCGCTGGTGTATTTGGTCTCGCCGCCCGTGAACTCCACGTAGCGCTGCTCGGCCGCCTCCGCGATGGCCCTTTTTCTCTGTTCGAGGGTCGTGGAATGCCTGAGCCCGTTGCGGTTGGCAGAGCCCATGTCGTACATGCTGACGGTCACGACGGCCTTCATGCGCGGGTCGATCTTGGCGGCGCTGATGACGAAGCTCCCGCTGCCGCAAATTCCCAGAACACCGATCCGGTCCCTGTCGACGAACGGCCGGGTGCCCAGGAAGTCCACCGCGGCGCTGAAATCCTCGGCGTAAATGTCCGGAGAGACGACGTTGCGGGGCCGCCCCTCACTCTCGCCCCAGAAGGACAAATCTATGGACAAGGTAACGAATCCCCGTTCGGCCAGTTTCTGGGCATACAGATTCGAGCTCTGTTCTTTGACCGCGCCCATCGGGTGCCCGACGACGATCGCGGGATTCCTGACGTTCTGATTCAAGGTCTTGGGGATGAAGAGATTCCCGGCGACCTTCATGTCGTACTGGTTCTTGAACGTGACCTTCTGCGCGGTCACCTTGTCGCTCTTGTAGAAGTTGGCCGCCCCGTCGGACATGTCCTGTGCGGCCGCGGGGAGTGAACCGATCATAAGTGCTAACAGCGTGATGAGCTTTTTCATGGAACCTTCCTCCTGTTTCCTGACTAGAAAGGAGTGTAGTCCCATCGCGCCCGGCCGTCGCAGGGGGTTTTGCTCTACCTGTTGTGATCTTGCTCGAAACGGCGGCGGGGGCGCGAGGGAGGACGTGGGCGGTAAAAACGGCGCGAAAAGACGCGATTCCTGCCGGAGGGGCGGGCTTTAGCGTTGCCGTCGGTAGTCGCTGGGGGAGAGGCCGGTCTCCCTGCGGAAGAGCTGCGCGAAGTGGCTGGGGTTCGTGTAGCCGACTTCGAGGGCCACGTCCACCACGCTCATCTTTGTCTCTCGCAGCAGCCGACGGGCTTCATTTAGCCGCAGGTCGATGTGGTAGCGCGAGGGTGGGACGCCCGTGGCGGCCTTGAACAGGCGCTGGAAGTGGAACTTGCTGAGGCCCGCCTGGGCCGCCAGCCGATCGAGGCTGAACTCTTCGGCGACATGCTCGGCCATCCAGTCCGTGATCTGCCGGAGCTTGTGGCCGGGCAGTGAGGGGCTGCTGCCGTGCGCCTCTTCGTCCGTCACCCCGTAGTTGCGGGCGAGGTGCACGGCGATCAAATGGGCGAGAGACTGCACAACCAGGGGACTCGCCTGCGGTCGCATCAGCTCTTCGCGCAGCAGTCCCAGCCGCGAATTCAAGCCCTCGTCATCGAAGGCCGAGGCGTCCCGCAGCCGGGCGTGGGGGGCGTCCGCCCCGAAGACCTCCTCCAGGGCGCGCTCTATGACCGGCAGCTCAATGAAGACCAGCATGGTCTCGTACGGCTCCGGACTCACCGCCCTCCAGCGCACGTCGTACGGGGCCCCGCCCGTGGTGAGGAAGAAAGATCCCTTCCTAATCCGGTTGGTGATCCAGGGCTGCCCGTCCTCCCGCTCCTGGAAGTCGACCTCGCCCGACGTGACCCAGGCGAGGAACGGCTCGCTGACCGTAGGGATGTGCAGCGTGTCGACGGTGGGCGGCAGGGCGGTGAGCCACGCTTTGACGTCCCGCCACGCCTCGCCCCGACCCTCGAACAGGCACGTCCCTCCCGCGTAGCGCCAGAAGGCTTCGGCGGATGTCGTCTCGGGAACAGACATTTCGATGAGGGCATATCATAAATCGGACTTTACTGAAAGATTGAGGCGCTCCGGCGAGCGGCTGAGGCGGTTGTAAGAAGTGCGTAGGTGCTCGGACGAACTACACGGCGAGGCGTGGGCGATGTCAGCCGCTTGACGGTAGCTTGCCCGGAGACGAGGCTTCTCTATCATCGTGCGCACCCGGGCGGTCGGTGGACCCTTCCGTCCATCGGTTGCCGGAGTGAGGACAGTGACCGGATTCAGAG
>JALZHT010000684.1 GCA_030860645.1 Acidobacteriota bacterium | reverse complement strand
CACCCTGCTCTTTGCCAGCACGCGCGGCCCCGGCGACCGGCTCGACCGCCGCGTCACCTACCGCGAGCTGCGCGCCATGCTCCGCGCCACAGAGAACGGCTTCGGCAACTTCTACGCGGTGGACGCGAAGTTAATACCGTAGTCAGTTCTCAGTTCGTCTGTCGCGCCGCCCGGACGGCTCCGCGGAGACCATTCGGGAGGCACCAGCCGAACAACTGAAAACTGAAAACTTGATTGGCCTCCGCCGCGCGGTTCGTGAGAAACTAATGCTTCCCCATCTCCCGTAAAATTCTGGCCGCGGTCGGGTCTCAGGCCGGCCGGGGCGTGCCCTGAACAAAGAAAGTAAGGAGCTTCCGAGTCATGCGCATCTCTCATCTCAGGCGGTTCGCGTTGGCGCTGCCGCTGCTGGCGCTCGCGCTCGCGTGGGCCGTGTCGGCCCAGGACAAGGGCGGGCGCGGGTTCGACACGTCGCGGATGGACAAGTCGGCCCCGGCCTGCGCGGACTTCTACCAGTTCGCCAACGGCAACTGGCTGAAGGCGACCGAAATCCCGGCGGCCTTCTCAAGTTGGGGCAGCTTCAACATCCTCGCGGAGAACAACCGCAAGACGCTGCAAGACATCCTCGAAGAGGCCGCGAAGAAGACGAGCGCCCCGCGCGGCAGCGCCGAGCAGAAGGTCGGCGACTTCTACGCCTCCTGCATGGACGCGGGCCGGCGCGAGGCCGAGGGCGCCAAGCCCTTGCAGCCGGAGCTGGCGCGCATCGAGCAGATGAAGACCGCCAAAGACCTCCAGGCGCAGCTCGCGCACCTGCACCGCATGGGCGTCCCCGCCCTCTTCGACTTCGACGCGCTGCCCGACTTCAAGAACAGCTCGGTCGTCATGGGCATCGCCACGCAGGGCGGCCTCTCGCTCCCGACCAACGAGTACTACACGAAGACCGACGAGAAGTCGAAGGAGCTGCGCGAGCAGTTCGTCCAGCACGTCACGCGCATGTTCCAACTGCTCGGCGACGCGCCCGACAAGGCCGCCGCGGGCGCGAAGACCGTGATGGCGATCCAGACGCGGCTCGCGCAGAACTCGCGCAACCCGGTCGAGCTGCGCGACTTCTCGAAGCAGTACAACAAGATGGGCGCGAAGGAGCTCGCCGGGCTGACGCCCTCGTTCGCGTGGGGCGACTACTTCGCCGCCCTCGGGCTTCAGCGCGACCTCTCGGTCAACGTCGCGCACCCCGAGTTCTACCGCGCCGTGGACAAGATGCTCGGTGAGATTCCGCTCGAAGACTGGAAGACCTACCTGCGCTGGCACCTCGTCTCGGCCGCCGCGCCGTCGCTCTCCTCGAAGTTCGAGGACGAGAGCTTCAGCTTCAACGGCAGGGTGCTGTCGGGCCGCAAGGAGCAGTACCCGCTCTGGCGGCGCTGCGTGGCGGCGACCGACGCGCAGCTCGGCGAGGCGCTCGGCCAGGCTTACGTCGCGCGCGCCTTCACGCCCGAGTCGAAGCGGCGGATGCAGGCGATGGTCAACAACCTCATCGCCGCCTTCCGCGAGCGCGTCTCGAAGCTCGACTGGATGAGCGACCCGACCCGCCGGCAGGCCCTCGCCAAGCTCAACGCCTTCGGGCAGAAGATCGGCTACCCCGAGAAGTGGATTGACTACTCCTCGCTCGACGTGAGCCGCGACTCCTACGCGCAGAACGTGATGAGGGCCAGCGCCTTCGAGGTGCGCCGCGAGCTGGCGAAGATCGGCAAGCCGGTCGACCGCACCGAGTGGGCGATGTCGCCGCCGACGGTCAACGCCTACAACAACTGGCTCCGCAACGAGATCGTCTTCCCGGCCGGCATCCTCCAGGCCCCGTTCTTCAGCCCCGAGGCCGACGACGCCATCAACTACGGGGCCATCGGCGCGGTCATCGGCCACGAGATTACGCACGGCTTCGACGACCAGGGCGCGAAGTTCGACCTCGAAGGCAACCTGAAGAACTGGTGGACGGACGCCGACCTGAAGAACTTCGAGCAGCGCTCCGAGTGCATCGTCAACCAGTTCGCCGCCTACGAGGTCGAGCCGGGGCTGAAGATGACGGGCAAGCTCGTCTCGGGCGAGAGTATCGCCGACCTCGGCGGCCTCCAGGTCGCCTACGACGCCTTCATGAAGTCGCTGGAAGGGAAGCCGCGGCCCCCGGCCGTTGACGGCTTCACGCCCGAGCAGCGCTTCTTCCTGGGGTGGGCGCAGGTCTGGGCGGCGAAGTACACGCCCGAGATCGCGCGCCTCATCACGCAATCCGACCCGCACCCGATCTCGCGCTTCCGCGTCAACGGGCCGCTCTCGAACATGCCCGAGTTCGCCGCCGCCTTCCAGTGCAAGGCCACCGACCCGATGGTGCGCCCGGAGAAAGACCGCTGCAAGATTTGGTAGCCGGCTGAAAGGGTGCCGGGTGCTGGGTGTTAGGTGCTTGGGGAAAGACAAGTTGCTTCCCCAGCACCCAACACCCAGCACCCGGCACCCTTCTTTATGCTTTTCGCTTGAGGCGGCCGCGCAGGAGGAAGCCGACGAGTTCGCCCGCGCCGTCAACGACGGCCAGAGCGCCCGCGCCGTTCTCGGCCATTAAACGCTCGGCGCGCGCGAGCGGCGTCTGCGGGCCGACGAAGAGGTCGGGCGCGACCGGGCGCATCACGTCGCTCACGCGCGTCCGGTGCCAGCGCTCGCGCGGGAGGTCTTTGAGGTCTCTGAGGGTCAGGATGCCGTGCAGGCTGCGGGCGCGCGCGACCGCCACGGCCTCCTGGCGGTGGAGCGGCAGGACGTGGTCAATGAAGTGGCTCACGGTCGCGTCCGGCTCGACCGAGACGGGCGCGGTCATCGCCTCGCCGACGGTGCGCAG
>JALZHT010000078.1 GCA_030860645.1 Acidobacteriota bacterium | reverse complement strand
GCCTCGACCCAGAGGCCCTGCATGTAAATCTCCTCGTGCGGCGGGTAGAGCGCGCCGCCCTCGACCCAGCCGTGGCCGAACTTGGTGTTCTCGACGAGGCCGTTCGCGTCCGTGTCGGTCGCCTCCGTGAAGCGGTAGGCTTTGACGATTGACTCCCAGTTCTGTCGCAGGAACTCGCGGTCGCCGCGCGCGCGCCAGTAGTCGGCGTGGACGATGCAGTAGAGCGGCGTGGCGTCGGCGCTCGCCCACGGGTACTCGTAATCCGTGAACCACGGGATGAGGCTCGCGCTCTGCGAAATCTCGTGCGGGATTTTGCCGTCGGCGCGCTGGAATTTTTTCAGGAATTCGAGCGCCGTGCGCGTGGTGGCGAAATCGCCGTAGGAGTTAATCGCCAGCGCCGTCCAGAGCGCGTCGCGGCCGAAGAACCAGGCGAAGCCGGGGCGCTCCGACTCGCCCGAAGTGCGGTAGCCGGCGACCAACCCCGTCCCGAGCAGAGGGTTCGTGGCGACGCCTTTGTCTACGCCGACCTTCGCCCACGCGAAGGCCGTGTTGAACCGCTCGTCCGGCGTCCTGACGGTCGCCGTCGCGCTTTGCAGCCGCTCGTAGTAGCCGACGTTCTTCTCGTAAAGCGACTGTGCGGAAGCGAGCAGCCGGTCGTAAGCCGCCTTCGCGTCGGCGCGGCCCTGGACGCTGCCCGCGATGACGACGGGGACGTAATTCGTTTTCAACTCCGCCGCCGGCACGGCGATGACTAAGCGCGCGGGCACGTCTCGCGGCTCCTCCTGATAGGGCATCACCGACACGTCGCGCCCCGCGGGCGAGCCGACCACGCCGACGAAGCGCTTCGACTCTTCGACGACGTAGTAGACGCGCTCTTTCTCATTCCAGTCGAGGTTGCCGGTCATCAGCCCGGCGGGCCACGCCAGCCCGAGCCGCGGCCGGAAGGAGGCTGTCAAGGTCATCGGCAGCGTGCTGTCCACGTCGAGCAGCATCACCAGCCCCGGCTCGTCCACCGGCGCGAAGACGATCTGGCGCACGGTGAAGGCCGCGTGCGAGTAGGTGAAGACGGTGGCCTCCGGCCGCGCGCTGATGCGGGCGAGCGTGTCCGAGCCGCGGAACTCCAGAGGGTAGCCCTCGACGCGGAACGACAGCTCGAAGTCGTCGAGGATTTTCAGAGGGTAAACCCACGCTTCGAGCCCGCGGTGCTCGTAACCGAAGGCCGCCGACCTGCGCCCGACCACGTCGTAAAATGAGCCGGCCTGCGTCCTCCGCTCCAGTTCCAGCCCGCTCTTCCGTAAGGCGAATTTGGTCGGCGGGGGCGGAACCGCCTGGGCCGGCGTGAAGGGGGCCAGGCAGAGGTGGAGCAGGAGGAGGGGCCAGCCCCGGATGACTATCTCGCGTGCCCGGTAAACTTTCACGCGGCGGCTCCACGTTTGAGTAGACGGTTTCTGTTGAGCGAGGCGTTCGCGGAACCCCGCGCCCGCGCGCGGCCGACCGCGACGGACACTCTTCTGTGTTGACTCTAAAAAAAGACTTCCCGGCAAGAACTCATCGGGGCGGCGGCACAGGCGGGGGCCGTTCGCGGCCCTCTCTTGCCTGCACCCGATACCTGCCACGACTCCGGCCCGCTTAACCTTTGTCTTTACCGCATCACTGACGGGGATAAGGCGTCGCGCATTATTAACGTGAGATTACATCTTTGGGGCAACCCACTTCAAGATGTCTTTGCTAAATATCTGGTTGCGGCGGAAGTGACTCTATCCGAACCGGCCGGGCGGCCTGATTTCGGGCGGGCGGGCCGTGCGTCAAGCCGTGACACTCCCCGCCCGCGCGGCCCTGCCCGGTGACCGGCCTTGCGTCAGCAGTAAATTCGGCGAAATCCTGAGCAAATTAAACATTGACAGATTTTTATACTTCTAATAGGATTTGCCCCTCATTGGTTGAGTGCATCTTGGCGAGGCCGCTTTCCTTTTATATGCCCTAGCCCGTGATTTAGGCCCCGAATCCCGGGGTTCTTCTGTCGAGATGTTCTAGTCGTCTCGGTGCAGGGGCAACCACATTAACCATCCGAATGACGGGCTGCCCGAAGCCCTGTGCGTTCAAGACAACCATCAGCGGGAGCTTAATCTCGCGTCAGACCCGGCGCCACTCCTCACAGTTTCTCGGCTGCGAACTGCCCTCGCGAAGCCCGTTGCCGAAAGGTTCAGAAGGAGAAGTCACATGCTGAAAGGCAGAACCAGGTTGCTTTTGTTGAGCTTCCTGCTCGTCGCCGCATTTGCGGCGGAGGCCAACGCACAGGCCGTCTACGGAAGCATTGCGGGCACAGTCACCGACGCGAGCGGCGCGGTCGTGCCCAACGCGACCGTCACCATCACGAGCATCGAGCGTAAAACCTCCGACGCCGTCCAGACGAACGACGACGGGCTGTACGTCAAGGAACGCCTGCTGCCGGGGCAGTACGAGGTGAAGATTTCCGCGACCGGCTTCAAGGAGACGGTCATCCCGGAAGTCACCGTCAACGTCGACACCCAGACCAACGGCGACGTGTCGCTCCAGACCGGCCAGGTCACCGAGACGGTCACGGTCTCGGCGGGCGAGGGGCAGTTGCTGAAAACCGACCGCTCGGACGTGGCGACCACGTTCGAGGCGCGGCAGGTGACCGACCTGCCGATCCTCGACCGCAACTTCACCAAGCTGATCCTCCTCACGCCCGGCACGTCGCAGCAGCAGTGGCAGCACGCCGCGAGCGAGAACCCGCAAGGCTCCACCCAGACGCTGGTCAACGGGCAGAGTTTCAGCGGCACCGGCTACCTCCTCGACGGCACCGAGAACCGCGACCCGATCCTCGGCATCATCGTCATCAACCCGAACTTCGAGGCCATCGGCGAGACGAAGATCACCTCGCAGAACTACGACGCCGAGTTCGGGCAGGCCATCGCCGGCGTGGCCTCGGTGCAGACCAAGTCGGGGACGAACGAATACCACGGCTCGCTCTTCGAGTTCCGGCAGAACGACGTGCTCCAGGCGCGCAACCCCTTCTCGCAGGCCAACCCCGACGCCGTCACCGGCAAGCTCGTCCCCGACACGCTGAAGAATCAGTTCGGCGGCAGCATCGGCGGCCCCATCATGAGGAACAGGGCGTTCTTCTTCGGCGACTACCAGGGCACGCGGAGCAAGGTCGGCGGCTCGCGCCTCCTGACCGTCCCGACCGCCGCGGCGCGCACCGGCGACTTCTCGGCCTACGGCCGCCCGATCTTCGACCCGCTGACCGGGCAACGGTTCGCCGACCCGACCCGCGCCACGGCCGCGAACCCGCTCGGCCTCGACATCATCCCCGCGAGCCGCATCTCGGCGCAGGCGGTCAACATCTTGAATCTGATCCCGCTGCCCAACATCCCGGGCTCGGCCGACAACGGGACGCGCAACAACTTCTCGGCCGGCGGCAGCGAGCTTTTCGACAACGACACCTTCGACGTCCGCATTGACCACCGCCTCACCGACACGCTCAACTACTTCGGGCGTTACAGCTTCGCCGACTACACGCGCAGCGGCCCGACGGCCTTCGGCGCGGGCGGCGGGCAGGAGTTGGTGACGCTGGGCGGCAGCTCGAAGGTGCGCAACCAGAGCCTCGCGCTCGGCTTCGACTACGCGCTCAGCGCGTCGACGCTGCTCGACGCGCGCTTCGGCTACTTCAAATACAAGGTCAACGTGCTGCCGTTCGACTTCGGCGGGACGGCCTCGGCCGACGCCGGCATCCCGGGCCTGAACCTCGACGACTTCAGCTCCGGCCTCTCGGAGTTCGAGATTCAGGGCGACCGCGGCTTCCGCGCCGGGTCGGGCCTGGGGACGAACCGCTGCAACTGCCCGCTCGACCAGGACGAGTCGCAGTGGCAGGTGGTCACCAACCTGACGAAGCTCTTCGGCAACCACACGGCCAAGTTCGGCTTTGACCTGCGCCGCGCCAAAAATCTGCGCGTCCCCTCGGACGAGCACCGCAGCGGCTCGCTGCGCTTCAGCGACCAGCGCACGGCCAACCGCGCCAGCCCGGCCGGGACGGGCCTCGGCTCGGCCACCTTCCTGATCGGCGACGTGACGAGCTTCGCCCGCTACGTCTCGACGACGACCGACGCCGGCGAGCGGCAGTGGCGCCACTTCTACTACGCGCAGGACACCTGGCGGGCGACGCCCAGGCTGACCGTCGCCTACGGGCTGCGCCTCGACGTGATTAACCCGCAGGCGGCCTCGGGGCCGGGCGCGGCCGGCTTCCCCAGCCTCGACACCGGCGAGGTGCTCGTGGCCGGCGTCGGCGACATCCCGCTCAACGGCGGCGTGGAGAACAGCCTCAACTGGGCGCCGCGCCTCGGCGTGACCTACCAGTTGACGCCGCGCTCGGTGATCCGCGCCGGCTACGGCCGCAGCTACGACATCGGGGTCTTCGGCTCGGTCTTCGGCCACACGGTGACGCAGAACCTGCCCGTCCTCGCCACGCAGCAGCTCAACGCGCCGGGCCAGTTCGACCGCGTCTTCACCCTGGCGCAGGGGCCGCCGGCCTTCAACGCCTTCTTCGGCCTCGACGCGCCGCCCAACCAGGGCGGCGTGCCGAACGCCTCCCTGCCGGCCAGCGGGCGGTTCTTCCTGCCGAACGGGGTGCGCCCCAGGGTCGTCAACTTCAAGCAGCGGCTGCCGACCGTGGACGCCTGGAATGTCACCTTCCAGCACCAGTTGTTGAGAGACTTCTCGGTCGAGGTGGCTTACGTCGGCAACAAGGGCACGCACCTCTTCGCGGGCAACAACCCGGACGAGAACGTCAACCAACCCACGCTCATCGGTTTCGGCACCCTTTCGCGTGACGAGCGGAAGCCCTTCTTCCAGAGGTTCGGCTGGACGCAGGACGTGCTGCTCTACTGCAACTGCTCGGACAACAGCTACCACGCCTTGCAGGCGAAGGTCGACAAGCGGTTCAGCAGCGGCTACTCGCTGCTCGCCCACTACACCCTCCAGCGGGCGCGCGACTACAACGACGACCGCTTCATCCCCGGCGCGCCGCCCGAGTACGGCTACGGGCCGCAGGACTTCATCCGGACGCACAACTTCGTGCTCTCGCAGGTGGCCGAGCTGCCCTTCGGGCGCGGCAAGCGCTACTTCGGCGACATCGGCCGGGGGCTGAACTTCCTGGTCGGCGGCTGGCAGTTCAACTCCAACACCACCATCCAGTCGGGGCTGCCCTTCGACATCGGCTTCGACAACGCCGGCATCAACGACGTGGGCGACAACCGCCCGAACGTCAACGGCGAGGTGCCCATCAACGGCGGGCGCGACCGCTACTTCGACCCGACCGTCTTCAGCGCCCCGGCGCCGGGCACGTTCGGCAACATGCCCCGCAACTCGCTGCGCGGCCCCGGCTACTGGAGGACGGACGCCTCGCTCTTCAAGAAGTTCATCTTCACCGAGACGACGGAGCTGGAGTTCCGCATCGAGGCCGTCAACGTCTTCAACCACGTCAACCTGGAGAACCCGGACACTTTCATCGGGAACCCGGCCAACCCCAGCTCCAACGCGGGCCGCATCAGCTCGACGGCGTACTTCGGCACCGACCCGCAACGCAACTTCCAGTTCGGTTTGAAGCTGAAGTTCTAGCGCCGGGCTGAGGGGCCACATCCGGGCGGGCGTGATGCGAGGGCCAGCAAACGCGCCCGCCGTTCGGCAAACGGGGAGGGACTCGTTCCCTCCCCGTTGTTATTTACCGGCCCGGCCCGCAAGCCGCGGGGATGTTGTTGCGGCTGGTAGACCGCGGGAGGCCGGGCGAAGCACATTATGCTTTCCCCTTCGGGCAAATAAATGAAGGGAGACCGAACCCCGGCCTTAGAATTCCACGCCCGCTGAAACCCGGACTGAGTTTTAGCCCGTCTGAGCACTCACCTCTTCGTCACGACCAACAGCTTATCCTTATGGATGGCCTCAAGGAGGCTCTGCGCCGCCCCGGGGTTCAAGTCACGCAGCACCGCGTACTGCCGGAGGGCCGCCTCCTTCCTGTCGAGGGAAAGGTACACCGCCCCCAAGTTCAGATGCGCCTCGACGGTGTCGGGCCTGATGCGGATGGCCTGTTCGAGCGCCTCGACCGCCTTCCCGTAGAGGCCCGCCGCGGCGTAGGCTAGACCCAGACCGTTATAAGCCGCGACGTAATCCCCTCTGAGGCGGGTCGCCCGCTTAAACGCCTCGGCTGCTTTCCCGTAGCGCCCCAGTTGGTAGCACGCGTAGCCGAAGTTATGCTGCGCTTCGGCGTCGCCCGCCTTGAGGCGCGTGGCCTGCGCCAACACGTCGGCGGCCTCGGCGTAGCGGTTCATCTTGACATAAACTTTACCGAGGCCGTTGTAGGCTACGAAATAATCAGGGCTTAGTCTGATCGCCTGCCTGAAAGCCTCGACCGCCTCCAGGTAATGGCCCAGTTCGGCGTGGGCCACGCCCAGGTTGTTGTGGGCCGTGGCGTAGTCAGGCTTGATGCGGATCGCCCGGCGGAGCGCCGCGACCGCTTCGCTGTGCCGCCCCAACTCGCCGTACGCGTTGCCGAGGTTGTTGTAAGCCTCCGCGTAATCCGGGCGGCGGCGAATCGCCTGCCCGTAGGCCGCGACGGCCTCCTCGTACCGGCCCGCGCCGTGATGTTCCACGCCCGCGGCGTAGGAGCTTGCGGCGTCGTCTGACTCCCGCTGCTTGACGTGCTGGGCCGACACGGGAGAAGCGTTTACAGTAATGAAGAGGTATGCTAGCCAAAGAATGCTGATGCGTTTCATCGGGAACTCCTTTCGGACAGGATGCGTTTTCGGGGGTGGTATCGCCCCGTCGCCGCCGGCACCTCCGACGCGCGTTAAGCCGGATTTTTTGAGCGCGTAGCGCGTCGCCACGGCTCACCACGGAGCGGACGGTACTCGAAGGGCGGCGGGCTTGTCCTTTAGGCCCCCTTTAAAAATTCTTAGAGAGTTCTTAGAGTGACTAAGAGTATGGAAGTAAAGCGTTTCTATGAATTCGGGCCGTTCCTTCTGGACCCGGCAGAGCGGGTGCTGCTGCGGGGGGGGCGGCCCGTGCCCCTGACGCCGAAGGTGCTCGACATCCTGCTCGTGCTCGTCCAGAACGAGGGGCGACTGCTTAACAAGAAGGATTTGATGGAGGCGGTCTGGCCCGACAGCTTTGTGGAGGAGGGGAACCTGACCTTTAACATCTCCGCCCTGCGGAAGGCCCTCGGCGAAGACCGGAAAGAGCACCCGTACATCGAGACCGTGCCCAGGCGCGGCTACCGTTTCGTGGCGAGTGTGCGGGTGTTGGAGGCGGGAGTTGATGACGCAGGCCGGCGGCCCGTCGCACAGACCGCCCCGGCTGAAGGGGAGTTACCACCCCGGGATGAGGCCGGACGGCAGGCCGAGAACAGCGACGGAGCGGCGGTGAACGGTGGCGGCCAGGATGCGAATGAAACCGTCGGGGGCGTGTCCGCACTTCGCACGGCGCGGGCCGAACCCGTCCCAGCCGGAAACGGGCGTCGCAAAAAGCTGGCGGCCTTTGCCGCACTCTCCATCGCGGCGGCGGCGGTCACTTTCGGCCTCTACGGACTCATCGGCCGTCATCGGTCGGCCGGGAAGCCGCTGGATTTGTTCCGGGGGACGACGGTCACACGGCTCACCACGACGCGTAACGCCACGGACGCCGCCATTTCGCCCGACGGGAGATACGTTGTTTACGTGGTGGACGAGGCGCGGCAGCGGAGCCTCTGGTTAAGACAGGTCGCCACGAACAGCCAGGTACAGATCATCCCCCCCTCCGGCGTCTACTACCTGGACCTTTTCTTCTCGCGCGCCAGCGATTACGCCTACTACGTGACGGCCGAAGAGAACCGTCGTCCGACGCTTTACCAGGTGCCCGTGACGGGCGGCGCGCCGAGAAAGCTCTTGGAAAACATGTCCGGCCCCGTGGGGCTGTCTCCCGACGGCAAACGGTTCGCGTTCGTGGGTGGCGACGGGGCGGACGGGGTCGCGCTGACGGTCGCCAACGCTTTCGACGGCAGCGGGGCGCAGAAGCTGATTACACGCAAGCCCCCCGGCTTCGTGCACCGGCCGGCGTGGTCGCCGGACGGCAAGGTGATCGCCTGTCTGGCCGGGGCCGTGACGGACGCCGGCCGTCGAGTTGAAATCATCGAAGTACGCGTCGCGGACGGCGCGGAGAGGCCAGTCACTTCTCAGGGGTGGAAGTTCATGGAGAGGGTCGAGTGGCTCTCCGACGGCAGCGGCCTGCTGGCGACCGTCTCCGATTACGCGTACGGGCCGTACCAGATTTGGCACGTCTCGTACCCGGGCGGCGAGGCGCGGAGGGTCACGAGTGATCTGAGTAACTACCGCAGCATCAGCCTCACGTCGGACTCGAAAACTCTTGTCGCCGTCCAATCCGACATCCGCCCGTACGTGTGGGTCGCGGCCGACGGCGACGCCCGCCGCGCCCAACAAATCACTTCCGGCTCCGGGACGGGTAACGATTACTGGGGATTCTCCTGGACCCCCGACGGCAAAATCGTGTACGTCTCCACCTTGAGCGGGAACCAGGATATCTGGATCATGAACGCGGACGGCAGCAATCAGAAACAACTGACCTTCGACGGCCGCTCCGACTTCGACCCCTCTGTCTCCCCCGACGGCCGCTACATCGCTTTCGCCTCCGAGCGTTCCGGCCAGACCAAAATATGGAGAATGGACAGCGACGGCGGCAACCCCAAGCAACTGACGACCGGCAGCACGGGCGACTTCCTCCCTTACTACTCGCCCGACGGCCGCTGGGTGGTTTACACCTCCGCCGACACCCCGAGAATGAACCTATGGAAAGTCCCCGCTGACGGCGGCGAGCCGACACAAGTCACCCGCAAGACCTCCGCGTGGCCGGCGGTCTCGCCGGACGGCCGGAGCGTCGCCTGCTGGCACATCAACGAGCAGACGAGGTCAATAGGGCTGGCGGTCGTCGCCCTCGACGGCGGGGAACCCCTGAAGGTGTTTGACATCTCGCCGTCGGTGAACACGTGGGCGGAAATCCGTTGGACTACGGACGGGCGGGCGCTAACCTACGTGGACTCGCCGAACGGAGTCGGTAACATCTGGATGCAGCCGTTGGGCGGCGGCCCGCCGAGACAGTTGACCGACTTTAAAGATAATCGAATATTCCGTTTCGACTGGTCGCGTGACGGTCAGCAACTCGCCTGCTCGCGCGGCGCGGAGACCAACGACGTAGTGCTAATCAGCGGCCTCCGGTAGGGCCTGCCCGCGAAGGCGGAAAACGTCCGCCGGGGCGTCGCGGCGGCGAGCGGTTTCCGGATTCCGTTTCAGGAGTCGAGTTCCCGGCGGGTAGTAGACGAGCTAAGGCGTGGGTCATAGCTGAAAGGCATTTCACGCGACAGGGCGCGGCCGCCGGCTTCATTCAAAGCCGGCGGC
>JALZHT010000683.1 GCA_030860645.1 Acidobacteriota bacterium | reverse complement strand
ACGCAGGCCAGCCAGGCGAGCCAGTTGCCGGCGAGCACGGCGCGGCCGAGCAGGGCCGCGGCGGCGAACATCAGCGCCATCGTCGCCGCCGGCCGGAGCGCGCCCGCGAGCCGCGGCACGCGCGGCAGCCCGAGCTGAGAGTTGACGATGAACGGGTAGACGAGCGTCAGCACCGCGCGCCCCGCCATCATGCCGAGGCACAGCCCCGTGATCCCGTAGCGCGGCGTCAGCGCGGCGGCCAGCCCCACCGCCAGCCCGGCCGCGGCCGCGCCGGTCAAGACCTTCCCGCGCAGTTGCAGCGTCAGGTCTATGACGTACGAGTCGTTGCGGATGAAGATGAGCTGCACCGACATCAGCACCGCGAGCAGGTTCGGCCAGAAGCCCGCGTAGTGCTCGGCCCCGACCCAGAGGTGCACGAAGGAGCGGTTCCACGCGACGATTGTCGAGCCGGCCACGGCCAAAAGCAGCCAGCTCAGCGTCATCATCTCCGCGCGCAGCGCCGCCGCCCGCTCGAACTGCTTCAGCCCGACCACGCCGCCGAGGCCCGGCGTCGCCGCGCCGATGGCCGTCGTCACGAAGCCGAGGAGCGTCACGGCGGCGAAGCTCGTCAGCGTGTAGTCGGCGACGGCCGCCGCCGAGGCGGCGAGGCCGAGGATCACCACGTCGCTGGCGAGGATGAAGCGGTGGACGAACGTCCAGGCGAAGTACCAGACGCTCAGCTTGAGGAACGAGCGCACCTCGGCGAAGGACGGGCGCGCGAGGCCGAACCACGGCACGCACCGCTTGACGACCGCGAGGAACAGCACGCCCGTCAGCACGACTAAGGCCACCTCGGCCGCGGCCATCCCCGTCAGCCCGCCGCCCGCGTAGAGCGCGCCCACGCTCAAGGCCCCGCCGACGACGCTCAGGCCCGCCTGCAAGCCCATCCGCTTGTAGCCGAGGTTCATCCCGCGCAGGACGGCCTCGGGCAAAAGCACGAGCTGGCCGAGCAGGAAGCTGACGACGAGCAGCGCCGCGGCCACGCGCACGGCCGGGTGCATCTCGGGCGCGACGTTCGTCATGTGCGGCGCGACCCACACCAGCCCCGCGCCCATCAACAGCATGACGGGCAGGAAGAGCAGCCAGACGCCGAAGGCGCTCCCGACGTGCTTGCGCTTCGTCGCGTCGTCGTCCACCTCGCGGCGGTTGGCGATGACCCACTTGAGCGCCTGCGTCGGGCGGCCGTCCGCCGCCTGCATGTAGGTGACGAGCTTGGCGAGCACCTGCCAGACGCCGAAGAGTGAGGCCCCCAGGCCCGCGACCAGCAGCGGCGTGACGACGGTCATCACGACGCCCTTGACCGCCAAGTCGAGGAGCGTGGAGAAGGCGTTCAAGTACGCCTTGTGCGTCAGCACGCCCGCCGGCTTGCTCTCGCCCGCGGCCCTCGCGGCCCCGACCCGCTCGGCCGCCGTGACGTTTAATTCGACCGTCGCCATGCGTTCAACTCAGCCCTCGGACTTCCCGCCCGGCCGCCTCGATCCCCGACAGCACCCGCTCGGCCGTGCGCTCCGGCGTCTCGCCGTCGGCCGTGTTCACCCTGATGACCTTGAGCCGCCCACCCGCGCCCAGTTCCGCGACGACGCGCTCGTAGCTCTCGCGGTAGCGGGCGAGGAAGGCTTTGATCTCCTCGTCGGTGCGTGCCTTCATCCGGTGCGGCTTCGCGCGCCCGCGGATGCGCCGCGCGAGGACTTCGTCGGGCGCGTCGAGCCACACGACCGCGTCGAGCACGCCGGCCCAACGCTCGACCAGCCCCCGCAGCCGCCCCTCCGCGCGGCCGAAGGCATACAGCTTGGCGAGCGCGAAGACCGTCCCCTCGTCGAGCAGCAGGAAGCGGTGCCGGCGCGCGGCCTCGCGCCCGACGAGGCGGCCCAGGGCGTTCAGCCTGACGACGAGTGTCGCCTCTTGAAAACCGAGAGGACGGCCGCCCCGGAACATCCCGAGCAGTTGCGGCAGCGACCGCAAGGCGCTCGACAGCAGCAGCCGCGCCGGCAAGCGCCACACGCCGAGCCCCGCCCTCACGCCCTCCCCGCGCCGCCCGAGCGCCGCGGCCAGCGTGCTCTTGCCCGCGCCCGCAGGCCCGACGATTTCCGCGACCAGAGTCATGGGAAAGCAATCTTTGATTTTTGATTTAGTCGGCAGTCAGCAGTTTTTGTCTTTACTGAAAACTACTGACTTTCAATCGCAAATCAAAAATCGCCAATCAAAAATTCCCCTCACAGGTTCTCCCAGACGGCGGACTGCAACTCGGCGAGGACTTCCGCCGGGGGGCGGCCGGCGTCCACGACGCGGGCGCGCGTGCCCGCCCAGTCCTGCTCCCACAGCTCGCGCGAGCGCGCGCGGACGTGGTGCTCGCTCTCTTTGGTCTTGCGCCCCACGGCGACCTCCGGCTCGACCCGGAGCACGAAGAGCAGGTCGGGTTCCATGATCTGCCGGTAGTTCCGCTCCTCGACTTCGAGCAGCCACCGGACGAGCCGATTCCTCCGCGCGGGCGCGACCGTGCGCGCGATGTTCGGGCCGTCCATCAGCCGCAGCCGCTCGACGGGGAAGCGGTCGCAGAGTGCGATGCCGCCGTTGGTCGCGAAGCGCCGCGCGCGTTCGTAGAGCCTGCGCCGGTCGCGCGGCGCCAGCACCCAGCGAAGGAGCCGCAGGTAGCCGGGGAAGGCGCCTTCGTCGGACTTCCCGCCGCGAATCATCCCGCTCACGCGCAGCGCGACGATGACCGCGAGCGTGAGCAAAGAGCGCGGGGGCTTCCCCATGTGAAACCGCCTCACGTCGAACTTCTTCGACAGCCAACGCCCGAGCCCTTCGACGGCAGTCGTCTTCCCGGCGCCGTCGCCGCCGACG
>JALZHT010000682.1 GCA_030860645.1 Acidobacteriota bacterium | reverse complement strand
CTTTCGGCTCGCTGGCCGGGGCCGGCGTCTGCGCCCTGCCGGCGGTCAGGGCCAGCGGCGCGACAGCCAGCAGCGCCGCCGCCTTCGTGAATTCGCGCCGCGACCCGCCCGCGGGCCGCTTCCGCTTTGCGTCCTTCATAGTCCCTCCGGAACAGTTTCGGGTGACAGGATTTTGGATTTTGGATTTTTGATTTGCGATTTGAAGAACGGGGCGCGTGCTCTCGTCTTCCAATCAAAAATCAAAAATCGCAAATCTAAAATCCTCTCACGCGAAACTTCATCTCTTTGTCAGGCCACCGGGCAGTGTTCGACGGCCGGGGGCGGTCTGTAGTCCTCGCGCAGGAACGCTTTGACGAGGCCGACGAGTTCCTCCGTCTTCAGGAGCGGGATCATGTGGCCCGCGCCCTCGAAGGTGCAGAGCAGGGCGCGCGGGAAGAGGTCGTGGAGCCGCCGGCGGTCTTCGGCCGAGACCATCGGGTCGTCGTCCGAGTCAACGATGAGCACGCGGCCCGGCCAGTCCTCGTAGTCGGCCGCGTCGTAAGTCTCGCGCAGGTTGAAGTCGGCGGCCAGCGCGACGCGCGAGAGCAGCGTCTGCTTCGTCAGCCGGTGGTCGAAATATTCGTCGAGGCGGCGGCGGAAGTCGGCGATGCGCTCGGCGTGCTCGGGCGGGGCGGGCGTGTCGAGGTGCTTCGCCAGCTCGGCCTTCATCAGCGCGCGCAGCACGGGGAAGGGCAGCAGCCGGAGCACCTTCAACAGCTTCTCGCCGCGCGACCCCGCCTTGCGGTTGGGCGCGCCCGTGCTGAGGAGGACGAGGTGCTCGACCTGCCGCCGCCGCCTCTTCAGAAAAGCCTGCGCGACGAGGCCGCCGAACGAGCCGCCGAAGACGACGGCGCGCCCGACGTGCTCGCGGTCGAGGATGGCGCTGGCCGCGTCGCACACCTCCCCGAGGCGGCGCACGTCGGCCACGGTCGGCGCGATGGTGCGGTACTCGCCGGCGAAGCGCTCGGCGAGCCACTGCATCGTCTCGGCCCCGCCGACCGCGCCGTGGAACAGCAGGATGGTCTGCGCGCCCCGCCCGCCCGTCGCATACTCCCACTCGACGCCGCCGACGGTCAGCTTCTTCAAAGGCATAATTCAGAGAATTTTTGATTTGAGATTTGCGATTGAAAGTCGTCGGCCGTCAGTTATCAGTTTTGATTTTCGTTTTGACTGACGACTGAAAACTAAATCGCCAATCAAAAATCTCAAATCAAAAATTTTTCCATGATGCGCGCGGCGGCCTCGGCGGGCGGGAGGTCTGTGGTGTCGATGTCGAGACTCTCGCGGCCGGGGACGGGCGAGAAGATGTCGTAGCGCCCGGCGATGTCGCGCAGCAGGTCGAGCGTGGCGATCTTGCCGCGCCGCGCGCGCTCGGGCGCGGGCACCCTCCGCTCCAGGACGTTTTTATCACAGGTGAGGCGGACGAGGCACACGCGGCCGCCGCGGCGCTCGACCGCCTCGCAGGCCCGCTCGACGAAGGGCGTGTCCTGCGGGTTCGCGTAGACGAAGGTGAAGACGAGGCTGACGCCCGCGCGCGCCGCCTCCTCGAAGGTGGCGAGGCGGACGCGCTCGATGAGCCGCGCGAACGGTCGCGTCCCGAAGTCGAAGATGGGGAGCACGCAGTCAATGCTCACGTGGTTGTCGAAGAGCTTGAGGCCGGCGGCCCGCGCCAACTCCTCCGCCACCGTCAGCTTGCCCGCGCCCGGCGGGCCGTAGATGAAGATCAGTTGCATGATGAAGTAGTCGGCAGTCGGTAGTCAGTAGAAAAACCGTCGTCGGTGATTCGTTACGATGTCAGCGCCGGCTTCCCCGGCGCGGGGCCTACTGACTACTGCCTGCCGCCTTTCTCCGCCAGATTAGCACGGCGGCGGCGAGGAGGGTGCAGGGGAGCCAGACCCAGAGCAGTTCGCTGCGGATGACGGCGAGGCCCCACTCGCTGAAGAAGCTTTCGACGCCGATGGGCGAGACCTCGACGGGCCGGAAGGGGAAGAAGTATCGGCGGTTGCTGAAGGGCGAGAAGAAGGCGACGCCGAGGCCGCCGTTCGTCAGCGCGTCGAGCGCGGCGTGCGAGGCCGTCACCAGCGAGAAGAAGGCGACGCGCGACGCGCGGCGGCCCTCGCCCCGGAAGAAGAGCGCGACGACGCCCGCGCCGACGAGCAGCGCGAAGGCCAGCGAGTGCGTGAAGCCGCGGTGGCCGAACGTGTGGCCGTACGGGACGCCGAAGGAGAAGGCCGCCACGTCCGCGTCCGGCAGCACGGCGCACGTCATCGCGAGCAGCCAGAAGCGCGCGGGCAAAGGTTCAGGCGTGTAAACCTTGCCCATCGCGGCGGCGACGAACGCGTGCGTGAAGACGGAAGCCATGAAGCAGTAGCCGGTAGGTTCGGGCGCGGGAATTAACGCTTACACTCGAACGTCCTGCCGGGGAAGGATTTTCTACCGTCCGCCGACCACTGTCTACTCCCTTCGCAAATCAAAAATCGCAAATCAAAAATCCTGAATGTGTGCAAACGCGGGCGGATGGTGATAGGCTATGAAGTAAATTTTTAGCCGGAAAATTCGGGGCTGTGTGAGGTGAAGAGACCTTGAGCGAAGAGCGTAACAGCGCGGACATCTCGCAGATCATCGCGGAAAATTTCGGGGCCAATGCGACCTACGTCGAGGGGCTTTGGGGCCGGTTCCGCAGCGACCCGGCGCTCGTTGACGAGGCGTGGCGCGCCTACTTCGCGGAGCTTTTGGGCGAGACGGAGGCGGGCAACGGAGGCGGCGGGGCCGCCGCCAGTCCGGCCCCCGCCGCGGACGCGACCACGAACGGGCGGCCGGCGGTTGAACGGCCGCAGGCGACGCC
>JALZHT010000681.1 GCA_030860645.1 Acidobacteriota bacterium | reverse complement strand
GGCGCGCGCGTCGCGCTCGTCAGCCGCAAGATGGAGCACCTGGAGCCGGCGGCGCGGCGGATTAACGAGGCGGGCGGCGAGGCTGTAGCGTTCGCGGCCGACGTGCGCGACTACGCGCAGGTCGAGCGTTCAATCGCGGCCGCGGTCGAGCGCCTCGGCCGCCTCGACATCGTCGTCAACGGCGCGGCCGGCAACTTCCTCTGCCCGGCCGAGGAGCTTTCGCCCAACGGCTTCGGCACGGTCGTGGACATAGATTTAAAAGGCACGTTCAACGTCTGCCGCGCGGCCTTCGAGGAGTTGAAGAGGCGGCGCGGGCAGATTCTCAACATCAGCGCCACACTCCACTACCTCGGCACGCCCTACCAGCTCCACGTCTCGGCGGCGAAGGCCGGCGTGGACGCCCTGACGCGCAACCTCGCCGTCGAGTGGGGCCGCCACGGCGTCCGCGTCAACGCCATCGCGCCGGGGCCGATTGAGGACACCGAGGGCATGAAGCGGCTCGTCCCGGCGGACGTGAAGGAGCGCCTGCGGCGCAACATCCCGCTCGGCCGCTTCGGGCGCATCCGCGACATCGAGCAGGCGGCCGTCTTCCTCTGCTCCGACGCGGCCGCCTTCATCAACGGCGCGGTCATCGTCGTTGACGGCGGCCACTGGCTCAGCAGCAACAAGATGGTCGGCTGAACACGTCACGAACAAGAGGGGAGGGAAGGCTCGAATGACAGACGAGTTGAAATGCCCGCGCTGCGGCGGGGCGATGGAAGAGGGCTTCCTGCCGGAGTACAGCCGGAACGGCATCTGCGAGACTTTGTGGGTCGCGGGCCAGCCGGAGGCGAGCGCCTGGACGGGCCTCAAGACGCGCGACAAGCGGCGGTACAAGACCGTCACCTACCGCTGCGGGAGTTGCGGCCGGCTCGAATCGTTCGCCCGCGAGCAGGTCGAGTAGTCACGTCGTCGGGCGGCCCCTCACGACGCCCGGCGGCGACCTTTCCCGCGCAGCAAGCGCCACACTTCTGAGCATGATCGGTCTTCAACCCGCCACCTTCGAGGAGTTCGAGGCTGAGTCGCGGCGCGGCAACGTCGTCCCGGTGGTGCGCGCGGTGCTGGCCGACTTGCAGACGCCGGTCGGCGCGTTCCTGCGCGTCGCGGGAGACGCCGGCCACGCCTTCCTGCTCGAATCGGTCGAGGGCGGCGAGCGCGTCGCGCGCTACTCGTTCCTCGGCGCGGAACCGGAACTGGTCGTCCGCGGGCGCGGCGACGCCACCGTCGTCGAGCGGCGCGGCTTCCGCCCGGAGGTCTACAAGGGCGCGCGCGCGGTTGATTACCTGCGCGGCTATTTCGGCTCGCGGAAGCTGGCGCGTCGCGCGGGGCTGGCCCCGATGGCGGGCGGCGCGGTCGGCTACCTCGCCTACGACGCCGCGCGCTGGTTCGAGCCGGTGCTGGAGAAAGACCTGCGGCCCGCCGAGGGGCGCGACGACGCCGTCTTCATGGTCTTCCGCACCGTGCTCGCCTTCGACCGCGTCCGCCAGCAGATCGAGATCGCCTCGGTCGTGATGACGGACGAGGCCGGCGGCGACCGCGCGCGGCTCCGCGAGTTGTACGAGGCGGCCGTCGCCGAGACGGAGCGCATAGAAAAACTGCTCGCCGCCGGTGAGCCGCGCCGCGCGCCGCGCGACGGGGGCGGCGGCCGGGGAGAGAAGGAAGACGGAGGCGACGCCGGCGGGGGCGCGGACTCGCGGTTCGTCTCGAACTGGAGGCGCGAAGATTTCGAGGCGGCGGTCGGGCGCATCAAGGAGCACATCGCGGCGGGCGACTGCTACCAGGTCGTCCTCTCGCAGCGTTTCTCGAAGCGCGTGACGGTTGACCCCCTCCAGATTTACCGCGCGCTGCGCGCGACGAACCCTTCGCCCTACATGTTCTTCCTGCGGACGGGCACGGAGGCCATCGTCGGCGCGTCGCCCGAGATGCTGGTGCGCTGCCGCGGCCAGCGGCTCGACTACCGGCCCATCGCCGGGACGCGGCGGCGCGGCGCGACCGAGACCGAGGACTGGCTGCTCGGCGAGGAGATGCGCGCCGACGAGAAGGAGGTGGCCGAGCACACGATGCTCGTTGACCTCGGCCGCAACGACCTCGGCCGCGTCGCCGACTACGGCTCGGTCGAGGTCGGCGAGTTGATGGCGGTCGAGCGCTACTCGCACGTCCAGCACCTCGTCACCTCTTTGCGCGCGCGGCTGCGCGACGACTGCGACCGCTTCGACGCGCTGGCCGCCTGCTTCCCGGCCGGCACCGTCTCGGGCGCGCCCAAAGTCCGCGCCATGCAAATCATCTCCGAACTCGAACCCGACGTGCGCGGCGTCTACGCGGGCGCGGTGCTCTACGCCGACTACGCAGACAACCTCGACTCCTGCATTGCCATCCGCACCCTCGTCCTGCGAAACTCGTCGGCGGAGGCGCAGGCCGGCGCCGGCATCGTCGCCGACTCCGTCCCCGAGCGCGAGTACGAGGAGACGGTCAACAAGGCCCGCGCGCTTTTGAGCGCCGTCGAGCTGGCCGAGCGCGGTTTGTAAAAAGCATGAAGAAGCCGGAGAGCAGAAGAGGGTTTTGGGTGCTAGGTGCTGGGTGCTGGGTTAAAAGCAACTTGTCTTTCACCCAGCACCCAGCACCTAGCACCCAAAACCCTCTTCTGCTCTCCGGCTTCTGCCTTCTCGTTCTGCTCGCGGGCTGCGGCGCGCGGGGCGGCGGCGAGCGGCGGATCAGCCCCGACACGGCGCGGCGCGAGCTGTTCCTGCGCGGCCAGTCCTACAAGCCCGAGGTCTTCCTCGACCGCGCGGGCGACGGCGACCACATCGCCGTCAGGCTCTTCCTCATCGCCGGGATGAGTCCCGAGG
>JALZHT010000077.1 GCA_030860645.1 Acidobacteriota bacterium | reverse complement strand
CGCAAGTCCCCCTCCTGCCGGCACGTCAGGTTGCTAGCACGGACGTCCGCTCGACCGGACGCGAAAGGAAAGGGAGACGAAAACGCAGGCAACCGCAGTCAAAGCACGCCTTCGAGGTCTGCCTGCAATTCGTCTCCTACCAGAAGGAGGTCTTGCACCACGACCACATCTGGAACGTGACGGGGCTGGCGCGTCATCTGCACCTATCGGGCGAGCAGGACGACGAGATTGACGCCTGGCTCACGGATCAGGCGTCAGACGCGGCGTAGGTTCGTCCATACAGTTGCCTTGAAAGTTTGTAGCCCGTGCGAGTGCCGCTAGTCATTCGCACGGGCTTTTTTTGGACCAGTCGTGCAAGCCTCTGCAATACCTGGCCGTATATGGGAAGGTATCCGTCCCTCGAAATTCCCAGATAGAGTCACGCGGTATCCGCCGTAAGACTGCTTCTATCAGAAAGTGTAGGTTTTGCTGACGACGGTCATCTCGCTCAGCCACGATGGTGAGGGCACGATGTAGTCTGGCTTGGCTGTCATAGGTTTCTCGGCTATCTGCGGCAGGCCGTAGGTTCGGTCATCGACGCGCAACCTCAACGGCTGACCTTCCTTGACGCCGAGCGTCAACTCAACTCCCCCTTCCGGGAGGGCATAATAAGTCATCGCCCAAGGGGCCGGGGCGACGTCGCGCCCCGGGGGGGCGTCGGGCTTGATGGGCTCTCCGTCGACCGCCGCCGTGACCACTTCGCTGCCCGCGTCCGCGTAGACCGCGAGGATGTCGCCCCCGCGCGGCGAGGTGATGCGGAGCCGGACGGAGCGCACCCCCTGCGCGGTACTGTCATGGAGCACAGTCACTTGGGGCGCGGGCAGCGCGAGCGGCGGGGCGGCGCTGTTGAGAAGCGGGCGCTTGTTGAGAGGGAATAGATTGGTGAGCGTGTCCTTTTTGTCCCCGGCCCCGAAGAATTGCGCCGACCACTCATCAGGTCTTTTATCGTTGCTCCCCCACACGGCGGCTCCCGTGTCGGCGTCCAGCGCGTAAAAAACGTTGACGACCTTCGGGCGGCTGCGGTCGAAGCCTGCCGTGAGCAGCCCTGCCAACATGAATCCCGCCGCGAGCAGCGCGCACGCACTCGGCAGGAGCCACCTCCGCGGGCTCGCCAGCAGGTCGAGGTGCGGGAACAATAAACCGAGCAGCAGGACTTCGAGGATGATGATCGTCCCCGAGGCCGCCAGCGTCAGCGCGGGGAAGACCTGACTGATGAGTGTCGTCATGAGGACTACGCCGGGGATGGCGTAGGCGGCGAGCACGAGCGGCGCTTTCAAACAGCCCCCGCCCTCTCCCGCCAACAGGACGCCGAGCCCGACCAAAGCGCACAGGAGCGGCAGCGTAAAGAGGTAGCTGCCGCCGGGCACGAAGAGGCTCGTGCTGACCGCAAGCAACAGCCACCAACCCAGCGCGCCGATTGCCAAGCTGTAGCCGTCGGCCCTCCGGCGCAACAAGTTATATAAGACTGACGAGACGGCCAGTGCCAGGAAGACGAAACTCAGGACGTAGAGCCAACTGTTGTAAACGTCGCCCCACGGGACTGAGTCGAAACCTTCGTGCAGCGTGCTCGCGGCACGCCAAGCTAAGGTGACGGCCAGCCACGAAGCGACCCCGCAAGCCAATAGCGCGACGAACCCGAGGAGCATGCCCCGAGCCTTCAGCGTCCCGCGCCGGAGGCCGAGCGCGACGACGCCGACGAAGATCAAGGCCGCCAGGGCGGCGAGAGGGACGACCAGCCATTCGGGATAGTGGATCAAGGTGGGGCCGAGGAAATTGAAGTAGACGGCGTTGCCTGCTTCGTTGCGGACAGCGTCCAGGTTCCCGAAGTGTCTCGCCAGCGCCAGCGCGTAAGAGCCGTGCGCCTGGAGGGATCGCTCGTCGATGTTCTCGACGCTGTCGGCCGCCGTGTGGTAACGGTTCAGCCCGTTGATGAAGGCGAAATTCAGCCCCTTCAGCCCCGCCCTCTTAAAGATGGTCAAATCAGTGTCGTTCGGCAGCCGCTTATATATTTCGTAACTGAGTGAAGTGCCGATTGGGCGCGGGGCCGCCCTGGCGAACTCACGTATCAGCCACCCGTTATCCTCGCTCGTCTCGAACATGAAGACCGGGCCGCCGCTCCCGCGCGCTTCGAAATTCAGCACCACCCGCAGGCCCTGCGCCGCGGGGTGGTGGCGGACGAAGGCCGCGGCGCCTAACAGACCGGGCTCTTCGCCGTCGGTGAAGAGAAGGACGACGTCGTTTTTGAGGGGCGGCGTCGCCTTCAAGGCCCGCGCGGTTTCAAGCAGCGCCGCGACCCCAGAGCCGTCGTCGCTGGCGCCGGGGGCGTTCGGCCCGGAGTCGTAATGCGCGGCGAGCAGCACTGCCTCCCCCTGACCCGTGCCGGGAACCCTCGCGATGATGTTTTGCACCGCACCCACGCGGTAGCCGTCGCTCCGCCGCGGGCCGATGCCCGTCGCCCTCTGCACCTCGGTGGCGAGCCCGAGGGCGTTTAATTCGTTAACAAGGTAGTCGCGCACCGCCCCGTGCTCGGCCGAGCCGACGGGGTGCGGGCTGCGTGCGATGACCCGCAGGTGCCTCATCGCGCGGCTGGCCGAGAAGCTCTCGGGCGGGGTGCCTTCGGGCAGGGGCGCGGGCGGAGCCTGCTGGTAAACGGCCACCGCCACGAAGAGCGCGATGACCGCCCCGAGTATCCACCCGGCGGCCGGCGACCTCGCCTCCAAAGTTCTCGCCGGGCGGCTGCTCCCGGGTATGCTGACCTCAGTCATCCGCGCGCCTCCGTGATGGGTGTGGTTCGGACATCTTTGAACGTGGTCTGATTGGCACGCCCGCGGCGCCAACCATGAGGCGGTTTAACGATTGGGCACGACTGGGGCGGGCAAGAAGGGCTGGTGAAACAGGGCAGGGCTGGAATCAGTTTGTGACTCCCTCCCGCCTTCTTACATGGCCGACCGAGCGCAGGAACTTTAACACAGAACCCGCGGCGTTTTAATGCTTTTCTGAGGGCGGGAGGAGGCCGCAGCGCCGTTATCACAGCGTGGCAAATCTGATACTATGAGGCGCATGTCCGAGACGCCGCAAGGGACCCGCCGGGAGCCGCTGGCGACCGTGGACGGCCTACAGAAAACAACTCCGCCGAACTAGCAGAACGAACATGAAGATCACACAGCTCCTTGAGCGGATGGGCTCGTTCCCCGGATGCGCCATCTCCTATTACGACGAGGACGGGCGGGTGGTGCGTAAGACCTTCCCCGCGATCCGCGAAGAGGTGTGCAGCGTCGTCGAGAAACTCCGACGCTGGGGCGTGAGGGAAGGGATGCGTGTCGGCATCCTCGCCACCAATTCTTACGAGTTCGTCCTGCATGACCTCGCGCTCCTCGAACTCCGCTGCACCTCGGTCGTCTTCCCCGAAGAGTTCGGCCGCAAAACGAGCGCCGACTTGGTAGCGGATTACGACCTCAACCTGCTCCTGATTTCGAAGCGCGACCCGTGGCCGACGCTCTCGCGCGGCGACTGGACGGCCTACCTCGAAGACGGAGAAGAGGCGCGCGGCGTGGGCGTCAGAGGCGCGCTGCCCCCGGCCCTCAGCGAAGGCTTCGCCCCCGCGCTGATCTTCTCTTCGGGCACCTCCGGCCGGATCAAGTGCATGATTATCAACCCGGCGGGGCTGGAAGAAATCATCGAGAGTTTTTACCGCCTCTTCAACATCGTCAGCGCCGACAACATGCTGGTGTTCCTCCCGCTCTCAAGCTACCAGCAGCGCATGATGATTTACGCCGGGGCCTATTACGGGTTCGACCTGTCGCTCGTCAAGCCGTCGCAACTCTTCGCCGCCTTCCAGGACTTCCGGCCGACGCTCTGCATTGCGCCCCCGCTGCTTTACGAAACGATTCACGGCCAGTTCACGAAGGCGATTCAGGGCTTAGGGGCCGGGCGGAGGGCGCTGGTCAAGGGGCTGGTGAAGTTGGCGCGCGTGGCGCCCGGCGCAGCCCTGAAGGCACGCCTGCGCGCAGTCTGTTACGGGCGCATCTACGCGAGTCTGGGCGGCCGGATGCGCCTCATGTGGACGGGTATGGCCCCGATCAAGAGGGCGACGCTGGAGTTCTTCTCCGACTTGGGCGTGGCGCTGTACGAGGCTTACGGCCTCACCGAGTCCGGGAATATCGCCGCCAACACGCCGCAGCACAACCGGCTCGGCGCCGTCGGTCGCCCGATCATCGAGGGCAGCGTGCAGTTGGCCGAAGACGGCGAGATCATCGTGTGCAAGGAGCATTTCCTGACGACGGGCTATTTCGGCGGGAGCGGAGGCGACGACAGCGACCTGTACGCCACGCCGGGCCGCATCCCGACGGGCGACATCGGGCGCTTCGACGAGGACGGCTACCTCTACCTCGTCGGGCGCAAGAAAGAGATTCTCGTCACGACGCAGGGCTACAAGGCGCACCCGGAAACCCTCGAAGCACAAATCAACAGGTGTCCGGACGTGGATCGCTCGGCCGTCTTCGGGAACGGCTTGCCCTACCTCGTGGCGCTCATCTCCGCGCAGAACGCCGCCGAGACGGGGGGCGAAGGGCGCATCCGCCAGCACGTCGAAAAGCTCAACCGCGATTTACCCCCGGCCGGGCGCATCAACAAAATTCACATCACGACGGAGCAATTCACCCTCGAAAACGGCTTCATGACTCGCAACCTGAAGCTGGATCGCCGCGCCATTTACCGCCACTTCGGCAAGCACCTGCTGGCGGACGAGGCCCGCGCGGCGGCCGACGGCGAGCCCGGACGTGCGGCGCAGGACTTCGAGGAACCGCGGACGGAGACGGAGAAGGCGCTGGCGCTCATCTGGCAGGAGGTGCTCAACGTCAAAAGGGTAGGCAGGAACGACAACTTCTTCGAGCTCGGGGGCGACTCTCTGGTCGCGGCACAGGTCGGCTCCCGCGTCCGCGACAGGCTGGGCGTCGAGCTGCCGCCGGCCAGCTTCTTCGAGGCCCCCACGCCGGCCAAACTGGCGCAACAGGTTGAAGCGGCCGGCGCGGCGACCCCCGCGCCGCCCTTGCCGCCGCTCCGGCGCGTCCCGCGCGAAGGCCCGATGCCGCTCTCCTTCGGTCAGCAGAGGCTCTGGTTCCTCCACCAGCTTGAGACTGACCCGACCTCTTACAATGAGATGGTCTGCGCCCGCCTCGCGGGCGAGCTGAGGCTCGACGCGCTCGAAGAGAGTTTCGGCGAGTTGGTCCGTCGTCACGAAGTGTTGCGGACGAATTTCGTCGCGGTCGGAGGCCAGCCGTTGCAAGTCGTCAACGAGCCCGCGCCCGTCGCCCTGGCGGTCGAAGACCTCTCGGGGCTGGACGACCCCGGCTTTGACGCCGAGTGTCGCCGCCGGGTGGCGGAGGTGATGCAGCGCCCGTTCGATCTGGTCGCCGAACCCCTCTTCCGAATCAGGCTCCTCCTCCGCCGCCCCGACGAGCACGTGCTGATCCTCGTCATGCACCACATCATCTCGGACGGCTGGTCAATGTGGGTCCTGTTGCGCGAGATGGCGTCGCTCTACGAGGCTCGGCTTCACGGCCAGCCGTCGCCGCTGCCCGAACTGCCGATTCAGTATGCGGACTATGCCGTGTGGCAGCGCGAGTGGCTACAGGGCGAGATGCTCGAACGCCAACTCGCCTACTGGAGGCGGCAACTGGAGGGTGCCCCCCCGGCGCTCGAACTGTACACCGACCGGCCACGCCCGCCGCTCCAGACTTACCGCGGGGCGCACGTGCCAGTGCGCCTGCCGAAAGAGCTGTCCGAGCGCGTCGACGCGTTGAGCCGCCGCGAGGGCGCGACCCTGTTCATGACGCTCTTGGCCGCCTTCAACACCCTGCTCTATTTCTACTCCAAGCAGGCTGACATCGTGGTGGGAGCGCCGGTCGCCAACCGCTCGCGGGCCGGCCTCGAAGACCTCATCGGCTTCTTCGTCAACACGCTGGCGCTGCGCGCCGACCTCTCCGGCGACCCCCCGTTCGCAGAGTTGCTCGGGCGGGTGCGTGGGGCGACTTTGGGGGCCTACGAGCACCAGGACGTGCCCTTCGAGCGGCTGGTCGAGGAGTTGCAGCCGGAGCGGAGCCTGAGCCGGACGCCGCTCTTCCAGGCACTCTTCGTCCTCCAGAACACTCCCGCCACCGAGTTGAAGCTGTCGGGCCTGCAATTAGAGGTGCTGGAGGGCGAAAGCGGGACGGCGAAATTCGACCTCGTGCTCAACCTGACGGGCACCGCCGAAGGGGTTTTCGGCTCGCTCGAATACAACACAGACCTCTTCGAGGCCGCGACCGCCGAGCGCCTGGTCGAACATTTCCGACTCTTGCTGGAGGGCATCGTCACGGCACCCGAACGTCGCCTCTCCGAGCTGTCCTTCTTCACCGCGGCCGAGCGCCGCCGGCTGCTCCAAGAGTGGAACGATACGCGGGCGGATTACGACGGACTGAGTTGCCTCCACGAGATGTTCGAGGATCAGGCCGCGCGCACGCCCGACAGCGTCGCCCTGATCTTCGAGCAGGAACAACTTACTTACGGCGAGTTGAATGAGCGTGCGAACCGTCTGGCTCACTACCTGCGCGCCCTCGGGGCCGGGCCGGACGTGCCGGTCGCCATCTGCGCCGACCGTTCGCCGGAGATGGTCGTCGGGGTGCTCGGCATCCTCAAGGCCGGGAGCGCCTGCGTGCCGCTGGACCCGTTTTATCCGCAGGAGCGACTCGCCTTCATGCTCGGTGACGTCGCGGCGCCGATACTGCTCACGCAAGCACACCTCAGGGAGCTACTGCCACAACACAGGGCCGAGGTCGTCATGCTTGACGATGACTGGCCCCGCATCGCCGCCGAGGGTGCGCATAACCCTTCGGCCGGCGCGACGCTCGACAACCTGCTCTACGTGCTCTACACCTCCGGCTCGACGGGCAGGCCGAAGGGCGTGGCGATGCCGCATCGCCCGCTAGCGAACCTGATGGCGTGGCAGGTACGCGATTCCGGACTCCCCCCGGCCGCGCGGACGCTGCAATTCGCCTCTCTCAACTTCGACGTTTCGTTCCAGGAGCTGTTCTCGACCCTGCTCACGGGCGGCACGCTGGTACTGGTCAGCAAGCAGACGCAGCTCGACCCGGCGGCGCTGTGGCGCGTGCTCTCCGAGCGCCAGGTCGAGAGGCTCTTCCTCCCCTTCGTCGCGCTCCAGCACATGGCCGAAGTCGCCGCCGGTCAGCCCGAGCTTCCGCCCTCGCTCAGGCAGGTGATAACCGCGGGCGAGCAGTTGCAAGTTACGCCCCCCGTCGCCGCTCTGTTCCGACGCATGGAAGGGGGGGGGTTGCAGAACCATTACGGGCCGACTGAAGCGCACGTCGTCACGGCCTTCTCGCTGCCGGCCGACGTTGACGGCTGGCCGCCGCTGCCGCCGATCGGCAGGCCGATAGCCAACACGCAGGTCTACCTGCTCAACGAGTCTTTGCAACCCGTGCCGACAGGCGTGCCGGGCGAACTCTACATCGGCGGTGTGTGTCTCGCCAGAGGTTACTTGGGGCGGCCGGGCTTGACCGCCGAGCGGTTCGTCCCGAATCCTTTCGGCGACGCCGGCACGCGCCTCTATAAGACCGGCGACCTCGCGCGCTACCTGCCCGACGGCAGCATCGAGTTTCTGGGGCGGCTCGACGATCAGGTGAAGGTGCGCGGCTTCCGCGTCGAACTCGGGGAGATCGAGGCGGTACTCGGCAGGCACCCGGCAGTCCAGGACGGCGTCGTCACGGCGCGTGACGATGTGGCGGGGGGGAAGCGGCTGGTCGCCTACGTCGTCCCGAGGCCGGGGGCAGTCGTGAGCGCGGGCGACCTCCGCAGCTTTTTGCAGAAGGAGCTGCCGGAGTACATGGTCCCGTCAGCCTACGTGCCGCTCGACCGGCTGCCGCTGACGCCCAGCGGAAAAGTGGCGCGGCGGTCGCTGCCCGAGCCGCAATACTCGCGGCTCGACGCCGAAGAGAGCTACGTGGCCCCGCGCACGTCCGCCGAGGAGACGCTGGCGGGCATCTGGGCCGACGTCCTCAAGCTGGATCGCGTCGGCAGACACGACAACTTCTTTAGCATCGGCGGCCATTCTCTGCTGGCGACGCAGGTCATGGCGCGCTCAAATGAGGCCTTCCGGGTGGAGGTCCCGTTGCGCGCCCTCTTTGACAAACCCAGCGTCGCGGCCCTGGCAGAGGTGTTCGAGGCCGAGTGTGCGGCGAAGCGGGGGGAGGGGGAAGAGCTGGGCCGCCTGCTCGAACAAGTCAAGCAGCTCACCCCCGAAGAGTTGCGCGCGTTGCTCGGCGAAGAGTCCTCCTCCTACACGTGAGCGGTGGTCTGACAGGCGATGATAGATTTACTCAAGGACATCGAGAGCTTAACTTCGCAGCAGCGAGCGGCGCTCGAACAGTTGGCGAAGAAGGCGGGCATCGCCCTGCCGGAGCCCTCGCTCGCGCCGCGCCCGCCGGGGATGAACTCCGTGCCACTCTCGTTCGCCCAGCAGCGGTTGTGGTTCCTCGACCAGTTGGAGCCGGGGAGCCCCGTCTACAACCTGTCCTCGGCGATGCGCCTCTCCGGTTCGCTCCATGTCGGGGCGCTGCGTGGCAGCCTCAACGAGATCGTCCGGCGTCACGAGGCGCTACGCACCAGCTTCACTAACGCCGACGGACAGCCCGCCCAAGTCATCCACGACGAGGGGGCTGTCACGCTCGCGCTGCCGGTCATGCCGCTCGCGCACCTCCCGGAGCCGGAGCGCGAAGCGGAGGTGCAGCGCCTCTCGGCCGAGGAGGCGCGGTGCCCTTTCGACCTGACTGAGGCCCCGCTGCTGCGCGCCACGCTCCTGCGGCTAAGCGATCACGAGCACGTGATCCTGTTCACCATGCACCACATCGTCTCCGACGGCTGGTCGCTCGGCGTCTTCGTCCGGGAGCTGACCACCCTCTACGAGGCGTTCTCGGCGGGGCGGCCCTCGCCGCTACCCGCGCTGCCCATCCAGTACGCCGATTACGCGCTCTGGCAGCGACGGGACTTACGGGGCGAAAAACTCGAAGAGCGTTTATCGTTCTGGCGTAAGCAGCTCGGCGGCGACCTGCCCGTCCTCGAACTGCCGACCGACCGGCCGCGCCCGACCGTACAAAACTATCGCGGCGCCTGGCACACCTTCACGCTCGACGCCGGCCTCACGAGCGAACTGAAGTCGCTCTGCCAGGCCGCGGATGTCACGGCCTTCATGGCGCTGCTGGCGGCATTTCAGGTCCTGCTCTACCGGTACACGGGGCAGACGGAGATCGTGGTGGGAGCGCCGGTCGCCAACCGCTCGCGGGCCGGCCTCGAAGACCTCATCGGCTTCTTCGTCAACACGCTGGCGCTGCGCGCCGACCTCTCCGGCGACCCCCCGTTCGCAGAGTTGCTCG
>JALZHT010000680.1 GCA_030860645.1 Acidobacteriota bacterium | reverse complement strand
CACCAGGCCCTCCCGCTCGTCGCGGGCGGCGCGGCCGACCGCTTCGGCTTCGACGAGAGGGAAATCGCCATCGCCTGCGCCTCGCACAGCGGCCAAGACTTGCACGCCGCGACGGTCGCCGGGATGCTCGGGAAAATCGGGCTTGGCGAGACCGCCCTCAAGTGCGGCGTCCACGAGCCGTTCGACCAGGAGACGGCGCGGCTCCTGCGGGAGCGCGGCGAAAGCCCCTCGATCCTGCGCAACAACTGCTCGGGCAAGCACGCCGGCATGCTCGCCCTCGCCCTCCACCTCGGCGCGCTGCCCGACGCTTACGACCACCCCGACGGCCCCGTGCAGCAGGCCATCCTCCGCTCCGTCGCGCAGTTCTCCGGACTTTCGGCCGAAGAGGTCGCCGTCGGCACCGACGGCTGCGGCGTCCCCGTCTTCGGCATGCCCGTGCGCGCGATGGCGCTCATGTACGCCCGGCTCGTCGCGCCGCCCGCGGATTTCGACGAGCCGACCCGCCGCGCCGCCGCGCGCCTCGTCGCCGCCATGAGTTCGCACCCGGAGATGATCGGCGGGACCGTCGAGCGCTTCGACACGAAGGTGATGCGCGCCGCGCGGGGCCGCGTCATTTCGAAGGTGGGGGCCGAGGGCATCTACACGGCCGGCGTCCTGCCCTGCGAAGAGTGGCCGAAAGGACTCGGGCTGGCCTTCAAGATTGAGGACGGCGAAGACCGCCGCGCCCGCCCGACGGTCGCCATCGAGTGCCTGCGGCAGCTCGGTGTATTGAACGGGGACGCGCACGAAGCCCTTTCTCCTTACGCAAAATTTCCTGTCCGCAACCACCGCGGTGAATTAGTGGGCGAAATTCGGCCCTTCTTCAAGCTTGAGCGGGTTTGAAAGCTCTTCTGTTCGCTCAATTTATGGTCGTCCTGTAGCGTAAGCCTACAACACTATTTTTTTAAGTATGGTTCGAATACAGCCCGTCCATTTGAACCTGACGCGGAGCGAGTCTCTTCACGCCGACACGATTGAAAATTTTCTCCGGTATTTACTGGAAAATAAAAAAAGGCAAGGTTTGACGGCGGGGTGTCGCCATTTTCATGGCATGGTCGTTGCTCAGGCCAGGGACAGATAAAATGTATGGGGGTAAATAGAGTTATCGGGTCAGGCTCGGAGACGGCTAGTGAGTGAAAACTTTGGGGGAGGTTTTCTCTCACACAAACGCTGGCGGCAACTCTTTGGGGGAACGGAGTGGTTGTCAGCATAGCAGTCGAAGGGCATCATTTAGCGGGTTACTGATTTGTTTCTGTAGGGGCTTGGGGGAACCCCGCAGTAGAATCAGTAACCCGCAAATTTGTGGCTAGATGGCTCTGTTCACATAAAAGGCCCGTGAGCCTGAAGCTCACGGGCCTTTTATGCTTCTCAAGCCTCCGCCCTCGCCTCACTTCTCGCCCCGCCCGAGCAGCCTGGCCGAAGCCGGCGTCGTGTTCAGGTCTTCCAGGTTGAGGCGCAGCATGCCGCCCGCGTCCGTGTAGACCTCCTGCTCGTCCGCCCGGGCGCGGCGGCGGAGGAAGACCACGCCGCCGATGAGGCCGCCGACCCCGAGGCAGAGCAGGATGGCGAGGCCCGTCGTGACGAGCGTCGTGATGATGACGCCGCCCATCGTCGAGGTGTACCGCCGGGCGAGGATTTCGTCGGCGCGCGGGTTGCGCCCGAGCCAGCGCACGTCCTTCTCGTACTTCACGCCCGACGCCAGTCGCTCGGCCGCCGCCGCGTCCGGCGCGTCGAAGACGAAGATCGAGTAATTACCTTCGCGCCGGTAAAGCGTCGGCACGGGCTGGCCCGCAGCCTTCAGTTGCTCGATGCGTTGGTTGATGGCGGCGTCGGCGTCGACCGAGTGCTGCGGCGTCGAGAACTCGACGACGACGAGCCGCGCGTCGCCGTAGGTGGCGGTGGCGGCCTCCGCCCCGCCCTCGAAGGAGAGCACGTCGAGCGCGGGCCTATCGCCCGCGGCCTGCCGCAAAGCGGGGAGGGTCACGGCGAAGCCGAGGTCTGCGCCCAGCTTCCTCTCCCACTCGGGGAGGTGCATGACGAGGACGGGCAAGTCGCCCGCGTCGCCCGCGAGCGTGTCGGCGAAGAGCCGGGCGAAAGCGCGGGCCGCCTCGGGCCTCGCGGCCTGCTCGGACGCGCCGCGCACGTCAACGAAGGTGTCGCCCTTGATGAAGCGGACGCGGGCCGGCTCGGCGAGGCCGGTGCCGACGCCTTCGACGTTGACGAGCCGCGAGGGCGCGAGGCCGGCGGCGAGGTCGGAGGAGCCGGGGTGGTTGGCGAGGTGTCGCAGCAGGGAGTAGGCGGCGGCGGCCGAGCGCGTCTTAATCAACCCGACCGTAAACTCCTCGCCGGCCGCGTTGGCGTAGCTGCGCGACGCGCCTCCTTCAACGTCAAAATCTTCCGGCCTGACCTGGCCCAGCGAGGGTGCGGCGGCGCGGCCGCGGGCCTGAAAGTCGCCGACCTTCTCGGGCAGCAGTTTCCCCGCGTCGCCGGCCTGCGCCCGCGCGGGCGCGGACACGGCGGCCAGGAGCAGGACGGCAAAAAGCAGTCTCTTGAGAATCAGCATGCGCACGGTCAGACCTTTCCAATGCCGGCGTTCGTCCCGCCGTTAAGTCGAGCACATTGGATGAGTTAGACAGCGGGGCCGTTGTGTTTGTTCCGGCGCGTCTATTGTAGGGCCGGGCCGCGGGTCATTGCCAGCGGCGGAGTTCGCGCAGGAGGAGGTCTGCGTGGCGGCGCGGGTCGGGGATGTTGCGGAAGACGGTGACGCCGCCCTCCGCGCCCGAGTTGTCCACGATCACGTCGCCGAAGCGGAGCAGGCGCTGGAGGACGGTCGCCTTGACCGTCACGTCC
>JALZHT010000679.1 GCA_030860645.1 Acidobacteriota bacterium | reverse complement strand
GGCGCGCTGGTAGCAGGACGGGTCGGGCTTGTGCGCCGTCACGTCTTCGGCCGTCACGCGGACGGTGAAGTACTGGCCGAGCCCGGCGAGCCCGAGCGTGTATTCGACCTGCTCGCGGGTGGACATGGTGACGATGCCGAGCGGGTGCAGTCGCGCGAGCGCCTTGACGAAGGTGACGACGCCGGGGAAGAGCGGCGGGCGCTCGCCCAAAAGCTCGCGGTGCGCCGCGGCCTCGCGCTCGACGACGCGCCGCAAGACCTCGTCGGTCAGGTCGTCGCGCCCGGCGCGCGCGAAGGCGGCGCGCACGAAGGTCGCGTCGTCCATGCCGAGCGAGTCGAAATAATCCTCCTCCGTCAGCTCGACGCCCTCCGCGCGCAGGGCCTCCGTGTAAGCCTTCAGGTGCAGCGGCTCGTCGTCAACGATGACGCCGTTGAAATCAAAAAAGACGGCCTGAATCATGAAACCTGCGAGTCACCAACCCGGTGCGAATTGAATAGAGCGCGGGTATTGTAAGCCAAAGAAGACAGTAGACAGTAGTCAGCAGACTGTAGAAAAACGGCGGGCAGGCGGCCCGTCTCCTCGTGGCACGGACACGCGCGGGCGATTCGCTTGAGACGGTTTTCCTACTGTCTACTGACTACTTGTTTCATCCTCTCGCTCTGCTCGTCGAAGAGCGTGGGGAGGCGTTCGGATTCGAGCACGTCGAGGCGGCGGAGGACTTCGGCGAGCGCCAGCTCGTTCTTGAGGTTGACCTGGTAGTCGAGGTCGGCGCGGAGGCGGTCTTTCTGCTCCTGCCGGTTCTGCGACATCATGATGATGGGCACCTGGAGGCCGGCGACGACGCCGAGCAGCAGGCCGAGCAGGTCGTAGGGCGACGGGTCGAAGCGGCGCTCGGGCGCGAGATACCAGGTGTTGAGCCAGACCCAGGCGGCCAGCAGCGCGAGCGTCAGGAAGATGAACCGCCAGCTCCCGCCGAACCCGGCCATCGTGTCGGCCACGTGGTCGGCCGTCGTCAGGCGCTCCTCCTCGACCTCGTTGAGGTTGCGCGACACGCGCTGGCGCAGCATATCGTCCGTGCGGCGCAGCCGCACGGTGATGGCGGCCAGCATGTTCAGCGCCACCGCCGGGTCGCGGCGCACGAAGCTGAGGAAGTCTTCGCGCATGAGGACGGCGAGGCGGGCTTCGCGCTGGACGGTGGCCTGCGCCGAGCGCGGCTTGCCGTCGAGCAGGGCCATCTCGCCGAAGAAGTCGCCGCGCGCGAGTTCGGCCAGCGTCACGTCGTCGCCGTCGGCGTCGCGGACGTGGATGCGGACGGCGCCGTCCTCGATCAGGTACAGGGCGTCGCCGCGGTCGCCCTCGCGGAAGAGCACGCGGCCGGCCGCGAAGGTCTGCACTTCGAGCAGCTCGCGCAGCGCCTCGGCCGCCTCGTCGTCGAGCGAGGCGAAGAGCGGCACGGTGCGCAGCGCCTCCAGGGTCATCTGCGGGGGAACGTTCGCGGACATCTCAAAGTCACCTCACCGGAAGAGTTCGGGCGGCCGAAGCGAGGGAGATTACCACGAAAAAGTTTCGGGTTCCGAGTTCCGAGTTTAGAGTTAAAGACAAAAGGAGGAGGATGACGGCCGCACCGGCTATCATCCTCCCCCTCTGGTTCTTAACTCGAAACTCGAAACCCGGAACCCGAAACTTTTATTGCGCCGCCGCGACGCCCACGTACTTGTTGATGATCCGCGCGAGGGCCTCCTTGCCGCTGGCGCCGACGACGCGCTCGGCCTCGCGCCCGCCCTCGAAGACGATGAAGGTCGGGATGCCCTTGACGCCGTAGCGCTGGGCGACGGCCGGGTTATCGTCAATGTTCATTTTGAAGAAGCGGACGGTGCCGTCGAAGCGGCCCGCCAGCTCCTCGAAGACCGGCTCCATCGCCCGGCACGGCGGGCACCACGGCGCGCCGAAGTCGACCACGGCCGGCCCCCCCGCCTCCAACACCTCCCGCTCGAACGTCCCGTCGCTCACTTCCGACACGCGCTGACTCATTTGATTCCTGTCTCCTTCCTTCATTTCAACACGCGCGGGCCTCCCGCGCCGGGGCCAGTATGCCGGCCGCCGCCGGGCCTCGTCAGTAACGTGGATTACACACCTGGCGGGCGCGCCCGCCGGCCTCGTGTAGAATGGGCGCGAGGCGCGCGCCCGGCGGCCGGAACGCGCCCCCGCCCTCGCGCATCAGAGCGTTCGTGGAGACTGTCTATGTCACGCACCGGGCCTAACGGCGGCCACCCCGCGCCCGACCTCTTCCAGGGTTTTACGGAGGAGGAGATGCGCGAGGTCGAGCGCGTCACGCACCTGCGCACCTTCCCGCGCGGCCGCGTCATCTACACGCCGGGCGAGACGGGCGAGGCGCTCTTCCTCCTGCGCGAGGGCGCGGTGCAGATTTACCGCATCTCGCCCGAGGGCCGGAAGCTCGTCATCGCGCACCTGCTCCCCTTCTCCTTCTTCGGCGAGATGAGCTGCATCGGCCAGGGCATGTACGACACCTACGCCGAAGTGATCGAGGACTCGGTCGTGCTGACGATGGACTGCGCGGTGCTCGAACGGCTCCTGATGACGCGGCCGCAGGTCGCGCGCCGCATCCTCGAAGCCTTCGGCCGGCGCGTGCTCGAAGCCGAGCAGCAGATGGAAGACCTCGCCTTCAAGGGCGTCGCGGCGCGCGTGGCGGCGCTGCTCCTGCGGGAGGCCGACGGGGGCGAGGTGCGCGGCCTCTCGCACCAGGACATCGCCGAGCGCCTCGGCGTCTACCGCGAGACGGCCACCAACGCGCTCAACGAGCTGAAGGCCGCCGCCGTCATCGCCACCGGCCGCAAGCGCATCACCATCCTCGACCCCGAACGCCTCCGCCGCGC
>JALZHT010000678.1 GCA_030860645.1 Acidobacteriota bacterium | reverse complement strand
GTCTCGGTGCCGACCGTCGTCACCGACCGCGCGGGCCGCCCCGTCGCGGGCCTGCGCGCCGACAACTTCCTCGTCTTCGAGGACGGCCGCCCGCAGAAGATCGCCAACTTCGCGACGACGGAAGCGCCCTTCGAGGTCGCCCTCTTCCTCGACACCTCCGGCTCGACGCGCGCCGAGGTCGGGCTGATCCGCCGCGCCGCCCGGGCCTTCGTCGAGGCGCTGCGGCCCGGCGACCGCGTCGCCGTCGTCGGCTTCAACACGAAGGAGGAGGGCGACACGCGGCTCGCGACCGTCGAGGTCAAGTCGCCGCTCACGGACGACCGCAAGGAGCTGGAGGCGGCCATCGAGAACCTCGGCGCGTCGAACGGGACGCCCTTCTACGACGGCCTGGAGCGCGTGGCGAGGGAAGTCTTCCGCGACCCGCCGCGCGAGGAGCTGCGCGGGCGGCGCGCGCTCGTCGCCCTGACCGACGGCGTCGACTCGACGAGCGAGTCGGACTTCGAGGAGGCGCGCGCGCAGTTGAAGCGGGCCGGCGTCGTCGCCTACTTCGTGCAGGTCAACACCGAGGACTACGTCGAGGAGCGCCTGATGCAGGACTGCGAGGACGACGGCGCGCTGCGGCTGTCGCGGACGCAGCTCCAGCGCTACCGCCGCGTCGTCGCCCCGCGGGCCGAGGCCGCCGACTTCGACAACTTCTGCCGGATGGGGCAGTTCGAGCGGATGGACATCAGCCGCACGCTCTACCAGATGGCGCGCCGCGAGATGGAGCAGCTCGCGCGCGACTCGGGCGGCAAGACCTTCCCGGCCTCCGACCTGCGCGACGCCCGCCGCGCCTTCCGGCAGGTGGCCGAAGAGATCGGCACGCAGTACAGCCTCGGCTACTACTCGACGAACGCGGCCCGCGACGGCGGCTTCCGCACCATCAAGGTGCAGGTGCGCGGCGTCAAGGACGCGCAGGTGCGCGCGCGAGAAGGCTACCAGGCACCAAGAAGTTAAGACCTGGCTTACAAAGTTGACGCCGAAAAGGAGGTGGCCCGATGAGCAACGAAGAGTTCGAGATGAAGATGGAGTTCATCGTTAACCAGCAGGCGCAGTTCACGGTCGACATTCAGCAATTGCGAGAGTCGCAGGCGCAGACGGAATTGCTTGTGAACCGCCTGGCTGCGGCGACGCTCGAAGGTTTCAAGGACGTGAACGCGAAGATCGACGCCCTCGTTGATTCGCAGATGCGGACGGAGGAGAGCCTGCGAACCCTTAGCAGGGATGTGAACGCGAAGATTGACGCGCTGGTGGACTCGCACATGCGTCTCAGCGAATCGCAGGCTCACACGGATGAGACCCTCAAAAATCTGATGGCCGGCGTAGATCGTTATTTCAGGGAGCGTAACGGGCGGTCGGAAGGTTGAGGGCCAGGAGGTGAACTTGCGGCGCGGCCCGCGCGTCGTTCCCACCGAAGCGTTGGCGGACTTCTCAACCCACCTCGTCAACGCCCCTGCCTGACAGTGCCGTTCGGAAATATCTCTTCGAGGGCGACGACGAGCGCGCGCTGCCCGACGCGCCCGGAGAGGTGCGCGCGGGGCGACCCCGCCGCAAGAGTGTTATGATGGGCCTCACACATCACGGGCGGGGCCGGATAAAATATGAGCGAGAGGTTTAACGAACCGATGCGGCAGGGAACCCGCGCCTTCGAGCGCTTCGTTTTGGTCGTCCTCGACAGTCTGGGCATGGGCGAGATGCCGGACGCGGCCGCGTGGGGCGACGCCGGGGCCGACACGCTCGGCCACATCTGCGAGTCGCGCGAGGTGCGTCTGCCGAATCTGCAAGGGTGGGGCCTGGGCAACATCCGCCGGCTGGCGGGCGTGCCGGCGGCCGAGCGCCCGCGGGCCGCCTACGGGCGCTGCGCGCTGCGCTCGAACGGCAAGGACACGACGACCGGCCACTGGGAGATGGCCGGCATCGTGCTGGAGCGCGCCTTCCCGACCTACCCCGAGGGCTTCCCCGCGGACATCATCGAAAGGTTTGTGAAAGAGGCGCGCGTGCCCGGCGTGCTCGGCAACTACCCGGCCTCCGGCACCGAGATCATCAAGGAGCTGGGCGAGGAGCACGTCCGCACGGGCAAGCCCATCGTCTACACCTCGGCCGACTCGGTCTTCCAGATCGCCGCGCACGAGGGGGTCATCCCCGTGGCCCGCCTCTACGAGATTTGCGAGGCGGCGCGCCGCCTCCTCACCGGCGAGCACGAGGTCGGCCGCGTCATCGCGCGCCCCTTCGTCGGCGAGCCGGGCGCGTTCAAACGCACCGAGAACCGCCACGACTACGCCGTCCCGCCGCCCGCCGAGAACCTCCTGCCGACGCTCTCCGGGGCCGGCCTCGACGTGGTCGCCGTCGGCAAAATCTCCTCGATCTACGACGCCGTCGGCGTCACGCGCGAACTCCCCGGCAAGAACAACGACCAGTCCGTTGACCAGACGATCAGCGCGTTGCGAGAGGACACGCGGGGCCTCATCTTCTCGAACCTCGTGGACTTCGACATGCTCTACGGACACCGCCGCGACGTGGAGGGCTACGCCCGCGCGCTCGAACACTTCGACGCGCGCCTGCCCGAGATCGAGGCGGCGATGCGCGACACAGACCTCCTCATCCTCACCGCCGACCACGGCAACGACCCGACCTACCGCGGCACCGACCACACCCGCGAGTACGCCCCGCTCCTCGCCTACGGCCCCGCCGCCCGCGCCGGAATTAATCTCGGCGACCGCGGCTCGCTCGCCGACATCGGCCAGACCGTCGCCGACAACTTCGGCCTCCGCCTCGCGGCCGGAGAAAGCTTCCTTCGTCAAATCAAATAAGCGGAAGCCCGGCCGCCGGGGAGGGCGGCGAACCAGAGTAGAAAGGCCCGGGG
>JALZHT010000677.1 GCA_030860645.1 Acidobacteriota bacterium | reverse complement strand
CGGCCCTCAAGTCCGCGCCGGCGCTCCCGCCCGAGAAGTCCCAGCCCGTCCGCGTCCCCCGCTTCGAGGCCCCGCCCGCCATTGACGGCAAGCTCGACGACGCCGCCTGGAAGCAGGCCGTCGTCCTCAAAGACTTCTACCAGCTCAACCCCGGCGACCACACCGCCCCGACCGCGCCCACGGAAGTCCTCATCGGCTACGACTCCAAGCACCTCTACGTCGCCTTCCGCGCCTTCGACGACCCCTCGAAGGTACGCGCCACGGTCGCGCGCCGCGACAACGTCTTCGGCGAAGACAACGTCCGCCTCTTCCTTGACACCTTCAACGACCAGCGGCGCGCCTACGTCCTCGGCTTCAACCCGCTCGGCATCCAGCAGGACGGCATCCACACCGAGGGCGTCGGCGTTGATTACAGCGTGGACATCGTGATGGAGTCGAAGGGCGCGATCACCGCGGACGGCTACGTCGTCGAGGTCGCCGTCCCCTTCAAGTCTCTGCGCTACGAGGCGGGGAAGGGGAAGATGTGGGGCCTCCACGCGTGGCGCAACATTGACCGCAACAGCGACGAGATGGACTCGTGGATGCCCATCCCGCGCAACAACTCCGGCACGCTCAACGTGGCCGGCAAGCTCACCGGCCTCGAAGACATCTCGACCGAGCGGACGCTGGAGGTCATCCCCAGCCTGACGCTCTCGGAGACGGGCCGTCGCGTGCGCGCGCGCGAAACTTCTAACGGCCGCTTCGTCAACGACCCGCTGGCCTTCGACCCCGGCGTGACGGCCAAGTTCGTCGCCTCCTCGGCGATGACGCTCGACCTCGCCGTCAACCCCGACTTCGCGCAGGTCGAGGCCGACTCGCTCGTCGTCACCACCAACCAGCGCTTCCCGATCTTCTTCGCCGAGAAGCGCCCCTTCTTCCTCGAAGGCAAGGAGATTTTCGAGACGGCGCTGACGGCCGTCCACACGCGCGCCATCGTTGACCCCGACCTCGCGCTCAAGCTCTCGGGCAAGCACGGCCGCAACACCTACGGCGTGATGTTCGCCACCGACAACGGCCCCGGCAACCTCGGCCGCGAAGACCGCAACTTCATCCGCGACACGCGGCTGTCGGAGGACGAGGACGAGCTCGCGCGGCGCGGCTCGCTGCTGAAACTCGTCGACCGCAACGCCACGGTCGGCGTCCTGCGAGTCAAGCGCGACCTCGGCCGCGAGGACAACCTCGGCCTCATCGCCACCACCTACAACTTCGTTGACCGCCACAGCCACCTCGGCGGCGTCGACGGCCGCTTCCGCCTCGACCCGCAGACCACCGTCCAGTTCCAGCTCGTCGGCACGGCCGCCAACACCTTCCACTTCGACCCCTTCGCGGTTGGCGGCGACCTTGACACGCGCCGGAGCGGCTTCGGCTACCTCGGCCAGTACTACAGGCAGGGGCGCAACTGGGGCTTCGAGCTGTGGGGCGAGGGGCGCACGCGCGACTACCGCGCCGACGTCGGCTTCACGCCGCGCACCAACACCAACTTCAACAGCCTCTGGCTCGCCTACAACTCCGACCCGAACCAGAAGGCGCGCGTGGTGCGCAAGCACTTCCACAACTTCACGCACATTGACTACGACTTCCAGGGCCGGATGCAGGCGTGGGAGAGCGAGTTCAACACCGAGTGGGGCTTCCAGCGCAACTCCTACCTCGGGGTGGCCTACGAGTACGCCTACGAGCGGCTGTTCGAGGAGGAGTTCGGCGCGAGCCGCGACGGGAGTTGCGTCCGCGAGGGCCGCTGCGCGCCCGCCTTCATCGGCGCGCCCGAGCGCTCGACCTCGAAGAATCATTATTTCGTCTACGGCGGCTTCCGCCCGAGCAAGAAGTACAACCTGAGCTGGCGCGCCGTCTACCGCGACGGCCACTACGACTTCGACTTCGGGGCGGGCCGCCGCTTCCCGCGCGTCAGCCCGGCCGCCCTCGCCTTCGGGCAGGACGCGCCCTTCGACCCCGGCCCCGGCGGCCTGCTCGAACTGCGCGGCACCTTCATCTACCAGCCGACGAACGAGCTGAACATCTCGCTCGACTACACGAAGAACCGGCTGACGCGCTACGACACCGACCGCGTCGCCTTCGACGTGAACCTCGTCTCGACGCGCGCCACCTACCAGTTCACGCGCTTCCTCTTCGCGCGCGCCCGCGTCGACTACGAGACGCTGCCGCGCCGCGCCCGCGGCCAATTCCTCCTCGGCTGGACGCCCAACCCCGGCACGGCCTTCTACGCCGGCTACAACGACGACGTGACCGTCAGCGGCTTCCACCGCCTCGCCGGCTTCCACGACCCCGGCCTGCGCCGCTACGAACGAGTCTTCTTCATCAAAGCCTCCTACCTCTTCCGCAAAAGCTTCTGAAAGGGTGCTGGGTGTCGGGTGTTAGGTATTGGAGAAACAAGTTGTCTTTAACCCAGAACCCAGCACCTAGCGCCCAGCACCCGTCTGCGGTATGATTCGTTGCCCGACGTTACCTCCGGGGCGCGAACGCGCCCGCCCCGATTGCTGCAACTTTTCACACCGGCCGGCGTATTTAAATCTCGAACAGGCGCCAGCGGGACGGCCCGCATCAGACACACATCCCGGCCCGCCGGCGCAACGCAAGGCGTTATAAAGTGAGCGCCATTCTCATCATCACGGTCTTCCTGCTCGTCGTAGCCTCCTACACCATCATCCGCTCGAAACGCTCCCGGGCTCAGCAGCGACAGCCCAGCTACTTCCCGCCGCCACAGCCGCGCGGACTCTTCGACACCTACGGCGCGGGCGGCGACTGCCTGACCGGCCGGCCCCGCGCCGAGCGCGACCTCGCCGCCGAGACGGCGAAAATCGTGCTGCGGGAGCGCGCCGCGTCCGGCGACCTCGACGCCCTGTCCGAGGC
>JALZHT010000076.1 GCA_030860645.1 Acidobacteriota bacterium | reverse complement strand
ACTTAGCCTATGGGGTGCTCAAGACAGGTAAGCCCTTCGACCCGGAGTGGGGAAAATCTGCTTGACAACCAACACAGTATCTCACCCGCCGCGGCCAGGTTAACGGTGAGAGGCGCGACGGCCCGCCCGTCTTTGCCAGTCACCTCCAAGCCTTAGACCCGACTAAGATACACGATAGAGCCGCAGAGCATTAACATCCCGAACAACAGTGTGATGAGCGACGACGCGAGCAGCTTATTACCCAGGAGGCCGCGGTGCTTAAGCCTCATCTCACCCCGTACGACATAGAAACTCGAAAGGCTCAAAATGGCGCCGCACGCCATCACCGCAAGGGCATACTCCCGCGTGCCCTTTTCGTAAGGCATGACCGGCATCGGCGCGGCCAACAAGGAAGCCGTGTAAACGAATACGCGTTTCGCTCTACCGGAGATCACGCCTGATTTCTTTCTTCGGCCAGCCTGCGCTCAAACATCGGGCGGCGCGTAACTCTCTTATGCCCCAAAAAATTAAGGCGGCCGGGAGCGCCCGCCACGTCGGGCGGCGAGTACCCGACCCTTTCCAACCTTTTACCTATTTCACGACACTCCATAATAAAGGAATACCCGGCATATTTAGGATTCTTCCGGTCTTCTGTCGGAACGAAGACTGCCGCAAAGCCCTCTTCATCTTCGGGCACACACATGAAGCCCGGACTCTCAGGCGTTGATTCGCTGTAAGCAACCAGAATCGTCCCCTTAGGTATGACGCACTTAAAGCCGCCTGTCGCCGGCGCATAAAAATGCACCCCTCCGCTCGTTTTAATATCAACGAGGGTGACGAATTTATCTCCTTTCTTCACCTCCACGTAGCTGCTCATGTCCGTGGGGCGCGGGCGGTAAGCGACCATCATCCACGCCAGAACGGCGCACCGCCAAATGAACCTCAGAAGCCGAATCAAGAATGACATATTTTAAGATTCTTCCCGGGGCAGACGCGCGCCGACTTGAAAGGCACCGGTGTCAACTGTCTTCGCCCCGGCGGGGCCGGCCGAGAGCCGGGTCGCGGCGGTGAGCCAGTCCGCGGTGCTGTTCGGCGGCGGGGTGCTGGGGGGCGGCCTCGGCTCAAACTCACTTTTTCAGATTGCTTAGAACTCCTTCTTCTAATTGGCGGCCCGCTTTCGACTCTTCGCTAAAGATTTGCTGAAGGCTCTGATTACCTTCCAGGTGCTCTCATCACTATCGAAAACGGTATTTAGCCCTTGCTCTTCCATGGGAGGGTCGCCCGTGTAACTGTCCCCCTCTTTCCAGTACGTCTGCCCTTTGACCGGCCTTGAAGTACCTCCAAAAGCCCAAAAGTTTGCGCCGGCGATATAGCCGTCGGCGGCCGCCTGCTTTTCAACAACTGAGAGTATCTTGCTGTAGAAAGCATCCCTCAGGGAGGTCGGGGCACTTACGTCGAACGAGTGGTTGTCTCTCGGGAGGCCGAACTCTTCGATCACTAAAGGCTTGTTCAATCTCCGGGCAACGGGCAGATGCTGCTCGATATAGTTCAAAGTTTTTTCGACGACGTTGGGAAATCCTTCCCCGATCTGATGCCCCGTAAACCAGCCCCAGTTCTTAGGCCAGATGTGAATCGTCAGGTAATCCACGTGCTTATCCGCATGAATCTCTTCGTACAGTTTCATGTCTTCCGTCCCCATGTAGCCCTCGTGGCCTATAGTTACTAAATGATTTTTGTCCTTCGTTTTGATCATGGCGGCCACGTCACTTATCCACCGCCGGTAAGCGTCGGCGGCGGCGGGCCTCATCGGGCGAGGTTCATTAGCCAGTTCCCAAGCCATTATCGCCGCGTCTTCCGTGTACTTCTTTTTGTTGTAATTATTAGTCCTGTCCAGAATCAGATTCACCTGTTTGCTGTAACTTTCTTTGCAGGGTTCGCAGTTGTAAAACCTGGAGACGATGTCGCGTTGCTCGTCCCAGGTTAGTTTTCTGGTTCTGAGTGCATCCGGGACCCGGCCGTTCCAATCCAGGTACTGCTGAAACCCGCCGCTCCACTCCCAGTTGTTGCTGAGAAACACCACCGCTTTCAAATCACGTTTGCCCATCTCTGAAAGTATGAGATCGAGGCCGTCTAAAACAGCCGCGTCGAACTCCCCCTGCCGGGGTTGGAGGGGCGGCCCCACCCTCACCACGCCGTTAATCATCCCCGAGCCTTCCGCGCCGGCCATCAGCCTCAGGTTGGTGACGCCATTCGCCTTTAAAAAATCCAGCTCCTGACGCAAACGGGCGACGCCTTTTCTCCCGTCCCGCTCAAGGGCCAAGAGACTGCCGTACCAGTAATTGGTGCCCACGTAGTAGTAAGGTTTATCGTTCACGTAAAACTTGTGGTTCTTAACGGTCACGAAGGAAGACCGGGCTGATGCCGGCGCGGGAAGTGCCGGGGCAATCAGGGCGGAAGCCAATAAAGCTAACGCGAGTAGACCTGCCCGTTTCATTGACGAACTCCTTTAAAGTTTACAACGCGGTCGCGGCCCGTCAGGGGAAATACTTGTTCGGTATCCGCGACGGATATTATCCCGGGCCGGGGCTGCCCTCCGACAAAATTCAGGGCTGTGGGGCCGTGATAATCATGTCCCTGAATGTTCTTAAATTTCTGCCACAAATCTCCGGTTCGCGGTGTTTCCTTTTTGCAGGACGACTAAAAATCTAATCCGAGGAGATAATTCCATGTCACGGGCCGTCCGTATTTTAACGCGTTCTGTTTTTAGCCTGGCTTTTATCTTTTGTGTGGCCGGCTCTAACGTTATCGCTTCACAGAACGCGCTGACGGGCGAGTGGAAGGCTTCGGTCAAGGTCAACGAGCCTGACAAAATCTACCTGTCTTTTGAGCGCCGCACCGAAAAAGGCGGCAGGAATCAGATGGGTAGAAACTATGATTTCGCCCAGTTGCAAGGTTTAAGCCGCGAACAAGCCTGGCGCGGCGGCGCTGTCAAATTCAGCCTCGTGCGCGAGGCCGGGACGCTCGACTGCGAAGGCAGTTTTCAAAACGGCAAAGGCTCCGGCACTTTCCGGTTCACGGGGAGTCAGAGCTTTGTCGCGGCGATGAGAAGCCGGGGCTTCGACTTTGAAAAAACGCCGTCGGCGTCGGGTGACGGGCGCGATGACGAGAACAGGCTGTTCGCGGCGGCGACGTTGAACGTCACGACGGCCTTAGCCGACGATTTGCTCTCGGCGGACTTCGGTAAACTCGACGTGGACGATCTTTTCAAAGCGGCGATTTTTGAAGTCGACTCGAAGTTCATGCGCGAAATGAAGGCGAGCGGTTTCCCGAACCTCGGGTTCGAAGACCTCGTCAAAGCGCGGATCTTCAAAATAGACGCCGATTTCGTCAGACAGGTAGCTCAGATGGGTTTCGACAAGGAACCGTTCGAGAGCCTCGTTAAGATGCGGATCTTTAAAGTCACGCCGGAATTCATCACCGAACTACGCGACGAGGGATTGAAGGCTCTCTCTGTCGAAGACCTCGTCAAGATGCGTATCTTCGAGATCGACAGCGAGTTCATTCGTCGGGCAAGGGCCGAGGGCGTGCCGCTCGAAGTTGAAGAACTGGTGCAAAAACGCATCGGCGTCCGCGGTCAGTAATTTGTTTCCGCGCCGGCATTCTTTGGTAAGATAGTTAGTGCCGCAGGGGTTTCCCTGAGGCGTTGATGCCGAGGGCAAGAGCAGACCTCGTGCCCCTCCGGGGCGAGCCCCGCCGCGCCGAATGGCCCACAGTTCTCCGCCGCCTCAACTGCGGAAAATTAACCACGAATAATCTCCGCCGCCGTGATCCGCAGTAGCGGTAAGAGGCGGCGCCGTCAGGACTCTCCCGCCCGCCGCAACCACTCCGCACCCAATTCATAAGGCCGTCGCAACCCTGCGGGGGCGCGGTTGATTCAAAATTCAACGGCCTCCAGAGAGGTGACGAAATGATCAAGACGCCTGAAACTGAGCCTTATTTAGAAGTGCCCCTCGCGCACATCCTGCTTTACTGGATACCGCTCTCGCTCTTGTCGTGGGGGCTGATACTCGCGCCCCTCTTTTACTTTTTTCCGTGGCTCGTGCGGTAGGTGAATCCCGCCGCACGCCAGGCAAACGAATTGTTGTTTATGAGCAGAAGCCTTCTTCGAGTTAGCCTCGGCTGCTCGCTGCCCATCCGGTGGCTACTGCTCGGTCTGTCACTCCTCCCCCTGCTCGGGTGTGCCCGTCAAAGTCTGCCTGACCAGGCCGCCGCCCAACAAAAGAGGGCGGACGCCGCGACTGATGGATTCACGGAGCGGCGGCGGCGGTTGGTCGAGCACATCCGGGGCAGCGGTATCAGGAGCCAGGCAGTCCTCAAGGCCCTGTCGGAGGTGCCGCGCCACAGGTTCGTCCCCCCGGCCTACGTCGGTCTCGCCTACGAGGATCGCCCCCTGCCCATCGGCCACGACCAGACGATTTCTCAGCCCTTCATCGTCGCTTACATGACCGAGGCGGCCGATGTCACGCCGGGCGAGAAGGTCTTGGAGATCGGGACTGGCTCCGGGTATCAGGCGGCCATCCTGTCCCGGGTGGCCGGGCAGGTCTACTCCGTCGAGATCATCCCGGCCCTGGCCGAGGGCGCACGCGCCCTGCTCGCCGACCTCGGCTATGAGAACGTGCGCGTGAAGGCGGGGAACGGCTACGAGGGGTGGGCCGAGCACGCCCCTTTCGACGCCATCGTCGTCACGGCGGCACCCGATCACGTCCCGCAGGCGCTCGTCGAACAGTTAGCCGTCGGGGGCAGGATGGTCATTCCGGTCGGCTCCGCCGATCAGGAGATGGTGGTGATTACTAAGACCAGCTCGGGCGTGGTCGAGAGGCGGACTATCCCCGTGCGCTTCGTGCCGATGACGGGGAAGCCGCCGGGATGACGACCGCGCACCTTCGCGGCAGCATATACTTACGCTTTCATCTCCGATGACGCCGCCCGGGCCGGCCGAACCTCACTTCAGATAGGTCTCCGCTTCGACCACGCAGTATTGCGGGGAGTCGCGCGCGAGGTCGGTCAGGATTTTGAGATGACCCGACCCGACGATGAGCAGGACGCGGTCGTCGGGGAACTCTGTAATGCGGTTGATGTTGGCGAACATCCGCAGGTTGCGCTTATACCAGTTCGTCACGAGGTCTGCCCGGCCGTAGATCGCCACCCCGCCGTCGGGCAGGAGCATCTCCATGTAGCCCGCGTGGTCGGCGCGGACGTAAGGCTCGCTGTTCAGGTATCTCAATATTTCGATGACCGTGGCCTTCCCCATCAGCTCTTCTGTCCTCGCTATGTGCGGCGGCAGGGCGCGCTTCGGCTCGGCGGCCTTACCCCCGGGGGCGGGTTTGGCCTTCGGCTGCTCTATCTCACTGGGCAGCAGCCCGTTCATCCACATCGGGAAATCAATGGGATAAATTGTGCGGTGGCCCAGCCGCTTGGCAAGCTGAAAGCCTACCTGCTCGATCTCATTCCGACCTAACTCATACTCCCCGGTCAGGAATTTCTGATAACGCTCAGGCCAGACGGTACTCCGGTAGGGGGCCTCGACGGTGATCTTGGTGGGCTTGAAGCGGGCGAGCTTTTCGACCAGCTCGGCTATCTCGCGCTGCCTTTTCGCCCCGAGCACGTCGTCCGCCCGGAGGTTGATCGCATCCTGGCCCGGGTTGTCCATGTGGTACGTGCCGAGGATCATGATTCCCGCGGCTTTGTCACCGCAGGAGTAGTCTTTCGGGGAAACATCAGCAGGAGGCGTCTGGGCCTTCGACCCGCAAAAGGCTATGCCGACAAATAAAGCTGCGGCAGAGAAACGGGATGCACGCATGGGTTGATGCTCCTACTCTTCAAAAGTTGAAGAAGCTCTTCCAGCAGATAACACCGCCGGGACAGATTTTATGGCACAACTTAACAGTCCCTAAAGTAGCTCCTGACGGGCGGCAGCACCCGCCGCCTCCGATGGCCGCATGGCGAGGTGCGTCCCGGAACATTAAAGTTTTCGTCACGAACGTCATCGCCCCGCGCGCCGTGTTCGGCATCGTACTGAGGCCGGGCCGCGCGGCTGCTACGGTCTTTAGGTTTATCCACTGGCGAGCGGCTGATGACGCGGCGTCGTCTGTCCTATCAACGCACGGCGGGCGCAGGGGAGGAAATACATGGAGCTCGAAGGCAAGGTGGCGCTCGTCACGGGCGCGGGTTCCGGCATCGGCAGGGCCGCGGCGCTGCTGCTGGCGCGCGAGGGCGCGAGGGTGGCGGCGCTCGACCTCGCGGGCGGCGAACTCGAACGGACGGCGGCGCAGATCAAGGGCGGCGGCGGCGAGGCCCTGCCGCTGGCGTGCGACGTTTCCCAGCCGGAGCAGGTGCGGCAGGCGGTCGGGAGGGCCGCCGCAGAGTGGGGGCGCGTCGACATCGTCTTCGCCAACGCCGGCATCAACGGCGTCTGGGCCTCTCTCGAAGAGTTGGAGCCTGAGGAGTGGGACAGGACGCTCGGCGTCAACCTGAAGGGCACCTTCCTCACGGTCAAGTACGCCGTCCCCTACCTGAAGAGGCGGGGCGGCTCCGTGATCGTGACCTCCTCGGTTAACGGCACGCGCGTCTTCAGCAACACGGGGGCGACCGCCTACTCGTGCTCGAAGGCGGCGCAGGTGGCCTTCGCCAAAATGGTGGCGTTGGAGTTGGCCCGGCACCGCGTCCGCGTCAACGTGATCTGTCCGGGCGCTATCGAGACGCAGATTGAGAGGAGCACCGAGGAGAGAGACCTGGAGGGGGTGCGCGAGCCGGTGGAGTTCCCGGAGGGGGAGATTCCACTGACGGACGGTGAGCCGGGCGCGGCCGACGAGGTCGCGCGCCTCGTGCTCTTCCTGGCGTCGGACGCCTCCCGGCACATCTCCGGGACCGAGGTTTGGATTGACGGCGCGCAGTCTCTCTTGAGAGGCTAGGGCGCTACCGGCAATCTGGCGGAAAGGCAGGAGGTGCCGAAACAGTTTACGGGGCGGACGCCTTCCTCCCGCTCCCTGAGCGCGCCAAATTGCCGAAGGGTTTCCGCCTCTACGACCCGCGCCACTCCTGCGCGACCCTGTGGTTGGCGGCGGGCGAGCACCCGAAGGTCGTGAGCGAACGGCCCGGGCACGCAGCGGTGACTCTCACGCTTGGTACTTATTCGCACGTTCTCCCGACGACGCAGGAGGCGGCGTCACGGAAGTTGGAGCAGATGCTTTACGGGAGGAAAAAGCGCAGCCTTGAAAGCTGGCCCACCATTGGCACACATAGCGAAAGCGGGGAGCCGTGAGACTCCCCGCTTTCGCTATTTTTCCTTTTAAATTACATGCCCCCGGAAGGACTCGAACCTTCGACCAGATGATTAAGAGACACATCCCGGTTGATTCAGTGAGACAGACTGAGCCACGCTGAGCGCGCCGGGGCGCGTCTGGACTGCCTTGCGTGAAGCGCGTTGTTTCAGTGAGGCAAGCTGAGACGAGCGGGGCGCGCTCAGTTGTTGCACCAGTTGTTGCACTGCCGACGAGAGGGTCTTCACATACTATCTTGGGGTTATGAACCCTAATCCGAGCCTGTTACCAAGTGGGATGAAACCATCCCCTGGTGTGATTTAACCGACGTTGCAGCCGTCAAAGTAGCTCACGTCATCTTTGGTATGCATACGTAACCCCGCCGTCTCCCCGCCACCTCAAATCCGCGTTGATTTGTTCTCAATGCCCTTTTACTTTCGGCGCAGATGTCAAACCAGCTTTTGACTACTGCGGCACCATCCTCGGCTTCAACCTCAACGCGCACTAATCACACATCACTCTCAAACTCATGCCTGCCAGTAATGCCCTCTTTGGCTAAGTTTGCACGCCATTCGCACGCCGATAAGGGAGGGCGGCCTTCGGGCCGCCCTCCCTTATCGCGCTACGACGGCCGCCCGTCGTAATCACTTCCGGCCTAATTCACGCGGAAGATGCCCCACATGCCGCCGTCGAAGAGGAACGAGGTCTGATTGCGGTAGAGATAGTCGCCCGGAATCAAGAACCTCCCGCCGGCTCCGTTCTTCAACAGCAGGTCGAAGTGGCTGCCCGCCCCGATGCCGAAGCGAGACCCTTCCCACTGTGAGAGCGGGTTGTGGCCGAGCCTCGTCGAGTTGCTGACGTAAGGCAATTCCTCCCAGACGTGGCCGTGCAGGTTGAAGACGCTGTTGCGGGCGTGGCCGCCCGGCATCAGCAGGCGGAACCGGACGGGCTGACCGGCCGCGGCCGTGAAGACCGGCGTCACGGGGTCGCCGCCGACCTGCGCGTTCGTCAGCACGTTGGTGAAGATGAACTCACGCGTCTCTTCGAGCGGCGTGTCCGGCTCGAAGCCGAGGCGCTTCCAGAGTGGTTCCGTCCGGTAGTTGAAAGCCTTCTGCCCCGAGTCCTCGGGGTCTTCGGCCTCGGCGAGGTTGGGCACGGCGGCGTGGTTGCCGGCCCCGTCGAACCGGTCGCCGAACCGGAGGTTGATGTCGGTCTGGTGCAGCAGCACGAACTCGCGGAAGGTTCCGGCCGCAGAGGTGACGGTGGCCTGCGCGCGCAGGCCCGGCCCCTCCGTCCATGCCGCGCCCTGCGGCTCGATGATGAGCGCGCCGATGGCCCCCTTGTTCGAGTGCTTGACGGGGTCGGACGACTGGAGGTTGGTCGCGCCGAACTCGATAGGCGTCGAGACGCCGAGGCCGTCTTGCCGCACGGTGAAATCGCCCGCGTACCACTGGTAGGTGATCGTGTGTCCGGGCGCGGCCGTCTGCACCTTGTTGAAGCCGACGTTGGTGCCGTCCGCGCGCGTCACGTCGAAGAAGACGAGCTGCGGGTGCAGCCCGACGTGGCCCGAAGGTCTGACCTGGTTGGCGTTGAAGCGGTTGACGATCATCGGCAGCGTGTTGAAGCCGTCGAGGTCGGGCGGCTGCTCCGGCAGCCGGTTCGTCAGCGTCAGGTTGATGCAGTCGCCGGCGTTGGCGCGCAGCACGAGCGGCTCGACGGGCGTGCCCGGCAGCAGTTTACCGTCCGCGCCGAGGTCGCCCGAGCGGACGTAGAGGATGGCCGTCGGGTCGTGCAGGCGGCCACCAAGGTTGGTGCGCGGGTTGTAGACGAGTGTCCCCTCGGGCAAGGCGTCGCGCGCGAGGACGGCCGAGACGTTGAAGTCGCGCGGCGGCGCGGTCTTCGGGCAGACGCCGTTGAAGTCGCCGACATTATTGATCAGCGGCCCGTGCCCGGCGATGTTATTAGGCAGGGGCTGGAGGTCGGGCTGCTGCCGGTTGTAGGCCCGCATAATGCCCCACAGCCCGTTCCACTGGTCGTCTACCGCCACGCCCGGCTGGTACAGGTAATCGGCGAACGAACCGATGGTGCTCTTCGGCAGTTGGGGCACGATGAACTCGAAGTGCTCCGAGATGCCCATCATCTGGTTGTTGCGGTAGCCGGAGTTCGGGTCTGACGGCTCGAAGAGCCACTTGATGCCGTGGACGCCGAAGTTGTGCCTCTCCTCATGCGCCCCGACGAGGATGCGGATCTGCATGCGGTCGTCTTCGT